>JBBSAX010000089.1:0-19202 GCA_038251885.1 Pyrinomonadales bacterium
AATCGGTCATTTCTAAGATATTTGTCAATCAACTTGTAACGCCATCCGGCGATCATAAATATTATTCCTGCCGCAGATCAACAAATCTGGCGGCACAGGTCATCTCGTGTGCTTGACTGCTTCTTTCATAGCTGATTTGTTAGCCGCGTCGTCGCAACAAAAAACTCACTTCCTTAAAACTGCCTCAAGTTCTTTACGCTTTACAAAACGCTCTAACTTGAAACGTCCGCTGTTAAAACTATACAAATAAAAACCGTCTTTCTCCCAATCAGGACAACCTTCGTATTCTTTTCCGGGACATCCGATAAATACAAACAATTTGCTATCAAGCCGAAACGCCGGATTGCTGCCGTCATCCAAATCAGGCAATCCGTAATTTGTGCTGCTTATTGATTCAAACGGCGGGAAATAAATTTTGCCGGTTTTTGCGTCAACAAACGCCAAAGAAAAATTGCCCATTCCTGCACCCCAAGTTACAACCGTATAGTGTCCGGCGAAGTTAGGTTCTCGTTCCGCGCCTTCACGCAACGCGGTTTTATAAAGCCGCGCTCGCTTTTCTGCCAAGATAGGTTTTGCTGGAGTTCCCGAAAACATTTCACTTTTCTTCACGGGGAAATCTTCGGAACGCGGTAATTTTTGCTGCTCGGCAAACTCGTCGAAAGTAAGCCGATTTTCGTCTTGATTTTCAACTGTCGGAGTTGGTGAAGGTGTCAGCAGTCGGTTGCCGCTTGCGGTCGCGCTGCCAAAACCTCGATTTTGAGTAGGCGAAGGCGTAGCGTTCTGCAAGTTATTATTCGGTGTAACTGAGTTCTCGCTCTGAGCAGAAGAATTAGCACACGCCGAAAACAGTACCGACGAAATTAAAACAGCAAACAATAATACTTTAACTTTGCTCATTGTCTATTTTTACCAGAAAGCGGCTAACTTTGTATTGAGCCGACTTTTAATTTTGTTATACCGAATTATTTATAGCTTAGTTTTAAAATAGAAGTCAACTTTTATTTGACAATCACAAATTTACACGTTCATAATTCCGTTGAATCAGGAATTCCGTTGAATAATTTTAACCAGCCTATCTTTTTAGATGTGAAAGCGAAAGATTTATGAAATGGCAAAAAGGCGAATTTACGATCAGCACCGACGAAAATCGTTTACAAATTGATGTTATCCAAAAATTTCTGACGGAAGATTCTTACTGGGCAAAGACGCGCACGCGGGAAGAAACCGAACGAGCGATAAAAAATTCCTTGCCTTTTGGTGTCTATAAAGGCGAAAATATAGTCGGCTTTGCGCGTGTCGTGACCGATTACGCAACATTTGCATATCTCGGTGATGTTTTTATTTTAGAAAATTTTCGCGGACAAGGTTTGAGCAAATGGTTGATGCAAACGATTGTTAATCATCCCGATTTACAAGGATTTCGCCGCTGGATTCTGGCAACGAGGGACGCACACACGCTTTACGAAAAATACGGTTTTACCGAACTCAAACACCCGACACGTTGGATGGAAAAAGCCGCGCCGAATGCTTATTAGTCCTTTGTTCTTAGTCAGTTGTCCTTTGTATCATTAAATCAGGGTCAAATACTATCAACTAATTAACGAAGGACAACTGACGAAAGACGAAGGACAAAATATTAAATAATGGAACAATCGCAAATCGCAAATCGCAAATCGCAAATCAAAAAGCGTCCGCTCGCGCTTGTCATCATTGACGGTTGGGGACATTCGCCGCAGAAACAGGGCAATGCGATTGCGCTCGCGCACACGCCGAATTATGACGAGATTTGGGCAAATTATCCGCATACGACTCTCGCGGCGGCGGGTTTGCGCGTCGGTTTAACGCCGGATGCAGTCGGAAGTTCCGAAGTCGGACATCTCAATATCGGCGCGGGACGTATTGTGCAAACGGATGTTTCGCGCATTTCGGACGCGATAAAATCGGGCAAATTTTTTGAAAATCAAGTTTTGAAAAACGCTTTTGCCAAAGCTAAATTAAACAATTCGTCGGTGCATCTGATCGGTTTGGTTTCGGACGGCGACATTCACGCTTCGCCGGAAAATCTTTTTGCATTGCTGAGAATGGCAAAAAATGAAGGTGCGAAAGACGTTTTTGTTCACGCAATTTTGGACGGTTTGGACGTTCGCCAGCGCACTTCGGATATTTATCTCGAAATGCTGGAAATCAAGCTCGCCGACATCGGAATCGGCGAAGTTGCGACGCTTTGCGGACGGCATTATGCGATGGACAAAGACGAAAATTGGGAACGCACGGCGCGTGCCTACACGATGCTCGTTCATTCCGAAGGCGAACACGCCAGCGACGCGGTTACGGCGATCCGCAATTCATTTTTGCGCGGAATTTCCGACGAATTTATCCAACCGATCATTTTGGAAAGAAAATTGGGTGTTCCCGTTACTTCGGTAAAAGACGGCGATGTCGTGATATTTTTCAACCATCGCCCGGACGGTATGCGCCAGCTCGTCAAATCGCTCGCTGTCTCAAGCCCGAATGATTTTGGAAAACCGAACATCGAAGCCGTCTGTCTGACCGAATATGACCGTAGTTTTCATCTGCCCGTCGCTTTCAAACAGGAAAACGAAGAAAATGTGTTAGCAAAAGTTTTTGCCGAAAACGGCGTTTTAAACTGTCGCATTGCCGAAACGGAAAAGTATTCGCACATCACATATTTTTTTAACGGCAACAGCGACATCGAACACCCTTGCGAACATCGCGTTTTTGTTCCTTCAATAAAAAACCCTTCATACGAAATGCAGCCCGAACTGAGTTGTTTTAAAGTTACGGATAAACTTCTGAGAAGCATCGAAGCTGACGAAAACGACGTTTTTATCATCAATCTCGCTTCGTCCGATATGGTCGCGCACACGGGAAATTTGGAAAAAACTATCGAATCGGTGCAGTTTATAGACACTTGCCTCGGCGGAATCGTCGAAAAAGTGCGCGAAATGAACGGCGTGGCAATAATTACATCAGATCACGGGAACTGCGAAGAAATGGCGGATTTAATCACGGGCGAACCGAACAACGCGCACACGGCAAATCCTGTCCCGTTTGTGATTGTTGACGAAAACGCCGATAATTTAAACTTACGCGAAAACGGTGCGCTCGAAGACATCGCGCCGACGATTCTCGGAATCTTAGGAATCGAAAAACCCGCCGAAATGACGGGCAGAGATTTGCGCGAATTAAACTAAGTTTCATATTGAAATAAAAATTTTTAGCCACAGATGAACACAGATTTACACAGATTTTTTAAGAATAATTCGCGTTCATTCGTGGTTATTTGTTTTTTATTCGCGCTTTTCATTTTTTCAAATTGTTCGAGTAAAAATCAGGCGGCGGAAGATAGTTCGCAAACTGACAGCACAAATGCTTTTGAAGTCGAACCGCCGACTATTGATCTATCGAAACCTTTGGAAATTTCCCGAAAGACGGAAGATGTTGCGCTGGCGAAAAATATTGATGAAATTATCGAAAACAGCGAATTGAGCAATGCGCGTTGGGGCGTTTTTGTCGTGAGTTTGAAGGATGGGCGAGTTATTGTTGCGAAAGATGCGCGGAAACTTTTTAATCCGGCTTCGATTGAGAAAACTCTCACTTCAATTGTCGCTTTGGACAAACTCGGCGCGGATTTTCGTTGGAAAACTCATATTTATGCGAAAAATAAAATTGAATCCGACGGCAGTTTAACTGGCGATTTGACGCTTTACGGCGAAGGTGCGCCGGATTTTGATGACGATAGTTTGAATGATTTAGTCAATCAGCTTAAATCAAGAGGTTTGAAGAAAATAAAAGGAAATATTGTCGGCGACGAAAGTTATTTCACAGGCGACGACATCGGTGACGGTTGGGTTTGGGGCGATTTGCAATGGTATTACGGCGCACAGGCGAGTGCGCTGACTTTTAATGAAAATCAAGCGAAACTCATCATTGACGGCGGAAAACCGACATCTGCCGACGATTCTTTGCAGATCAAAAGTGATTTGAAAGCAAAAAATCCGGGCGAAAGAGATTCTTACGGAATCAAGCGCGGACTGTCAAATAATGAGGTTTATGTTTGGGGAAACAGCGGACAAAACACGGCGCAACTTGCAGTTCACAATCCCGCATTGCGGGCGGCGAAAAGTTTGAAAGATGCTTTACAGCAAAAAGGAATCATCGTCGGAGGCGAAGCAAAATCTTCGGATTGGAAATCGGAAAATAAATTAGATGCGGCAAATTCGGTCGAACTTGCTTCGGTTCAGAGCAAAACTCTGGCGGAAATCGTGCGAAGAATGAACAAAAATTCGGTCAATCTTTACGCCGAATTGCTTTTGCGAACAATCGGCAAAAAATTCGGCGATACCGCGCCGGACGAAAATAAAAGTCTGCAAAATGTGCGCGGCGATGATGCGGCGGGAACTTCCGTGATAAAGAAATTTTTAACGGACGAAAAAGTTGCGACAACGGAAATCGAAATACACGACGGTTCGGGTTTGTCGCGGCTCGATTTCGTTACGCCGGAAGCCTTCGGACGCGCTTTGATTTACGCGGCGCAATCGAAATTTGCCAATGTTTTTGAAAATTCTCTGCCAATCGCCGGAACGGACGGAACACTCGGCGGAAGACTCGGAAGTGTAAAGGGAAATATTTTGGCGAAAACAGGTTCGATAGCTTTTGTTAATTCACTCGCCGGCTATGCAAAAGCAAAAGACGAAATTTTTGCTTTCGCAATCATTTGCAATAACGTCACTAAAAAATCAAATAGTTCGATTGTGATTGATCAAATTGCGGCGAGTCTAATTAAAGAATCCGATGAAACTTTAGCGGATGAGAAAACCTCAAATCAAAATTCTGCACGAACTAAAAACTCACCATAAAAGAAATCCCATAAAGAAAAACAGCCAGAAAAAAATAATCAAAAAAAGCGGCAGAATTGTTAATAAAAGGCAGCCGAGATTTGCCCACGATTCTTGATTCCAAGTGTATGGTTGGGGACAACTCGGGCAAAATTCCTTGTTTTCCAGAAAAGGACGTTTGCACTTCGGGCAGATTTTCAGTTTCACAGATTTTAGAATACCAAAATTCGACGGATAATTTGATAGTATTCTAATTTTTATTATTTGATAATGGAAGTAAAAATTACAAAGATGGATTGGAGCTAAATAGGAAATATGTCTTTGTAAGTTTAAGCCAGCAGGCAGGCTGACAGTATGTTTACTCCAACAGCCCCCGCTACTTCTAAACTTCTGCTTATTGTATTGGTTAGTGTTTTTGTTCCCATAGTTTTCACCTCACTTTTCATTCTGTCCGTGTTATCTAACTTCGTTATTACCATACGACTCGTTACTAAGAGGGCTGCAAAAGCAACCGCTGCAAACCAGAATCCCGTGACTCCAGACAATGCTGGCTTAAACTTACAAAGAACCGACTACAATATATAATAAATTTTTATTTTTTTCTAGCAATATAAATTTGTAAAGCAACGAATTTTTTCCATATTGGACAACCGCTTTCTAACTTGATACGCTTTCCTTCTCAAAATTCATTTGATAGGAAAATTTATTAGTAAAATGGTTGAAGAATTTGCTTTCGACAATACGGAAGAACGCCGCAAAACGCGGCAAGACGGAGTCGGTTGGATAGAAGTTATCGTCGGTTCGATGTTTTCCGGTAAATCGGAAGAATTGATTCGCCGATTAAAAAGAGCGCAGATCGCACGGCAGAAAGTTCAGGTTTTCAAACCGAAAATTGATGATCGTTATTCGATTGAACAGATCGCTTCGCATTCGGGAATGACGCACGTTTCAAAACCCGTGATGACGGCGAAGGAATTGATGGCGCAGATCGAAGATGACACGGAAGTTGTCGGAATTGACGAAGGACAATTTTTCGATGCGGAAATCGTCAACGCGGTCAATGAACTTGCGCGGCGCGGAAAGCGTGTGATCGTCGCCGGATTAGACCAAGATTATTTGGGAAAACCGTTTGAACCGATGCCGCAGCTTCTTTCCGTTGCGGAATTTATCACGAAAACTCACGCCATCTGCGTCAAATGCGGTTCGACCGCAAATTATTCTCAGCGCACGTCCGAATCAAAAGAGCGCGTCGAAGTCGGCGCAAGCGACAAATACGAGGCAAGATGTAGAAAATGTTTCGTGCCGCATTCGGATGCACCGACGGTTCACGATTAATTTTTTACTGACATTTCTTTTTTAGATTTTGGTGTTTTGGTATTGATGATTTCCGACAATTTTTATTCTTCAAATTCTTGCAATATCTTTCCAAAAATCTTTTGTCCGGCAATCGAAATATAAAAAGCGTAGATTGCCAAACCGAGCGCGAAAATAAAAGTTACAACCGTATTCGGAAAATAGAGACCGGCGGAATTGAATGTAACCGGAGTAAGATAACTTAAATTAAAGAACAGCAAAAATGAAATAATGCCGACCAGACCGAAGCGCGAAATGGCGATACTGAAACAGGCGGCATTGATAAGTGCCGAAAAAACAAATCCCCAATGCTGTGTCAGGACAAAGATCAACGCTTGCAGACTGAACATTAAAAAGAAAAACAGAAAAGCACTGGGATTTTTTCGCTTTAACAGCATAAAAAATCCCAGAAGCATAAACAGCAAAATAAATCCGGTTGAAACTGAACCTGCCAAAAAACCCGTAAAGTTAAAGATGATGCCGGGAAAACCGTTTATCGGCTCAAACGCAAAAGACTCGTTTAACACATCGTTATTTCCTATCATCCACGCAACGAAAACCGAGCCGAAATTAATGCCGAATGTATGACCGATGCCGAGAAGTCCGCCAATCAAAATATCACGCCCGATCAAAGGATCGCGGAAGTCTCCGTTGAGCAGACGATTCCACGAAATGAGAAGTTCCGACCAGTAGCGGCGGACGAAAGGTTCGAGCGCGATATAAATCAAACCGACGAATAACGCCGAAATCAGCGACGAGCTGAAGGTTTGATAAATAATTGCCAGTTCGCCCCAGACGGTCGGAACGTGATCGGCGTAGATCATTTGTCCGGCAAAACGCACGAAAAACAAAAAAACCGACAGTTTCAACGCCCCGCGCAAATCGCCGCGTCCGGCTTTTAAGTTGCGGCGGGCGAGAAAAATCGAACCGATAATGACCAGACAATAAATAGAAATCATCGCGGCGACTCCGATTTTGAAAGAAATACTTCCTGCTATTCCGGCTTCTTCGCCGGACAAATTCCACGGCGCGATGATGGTGAAATAGACGGGCTTTCCACCGAAAAAAGCGGCTTCGACACGGATCGGAATTTCCGGCAAATCCGCCAGCGTTCCTTCCCAAGCGCGTCTTTCGTCGGCAAAAACGGGTGGTGTCCGCTTGGATTCAGTTTCCTTAAATTGCAAAATATCGAGTCCGGCTTCGGTAAAAAGCGCGTTCCAATTCGATTCCTGTTTTTCCGTCTGTTCGACAGATTGCGGCGGAACGGCGACGAGTTCGATAAGCCTTCCGCGTGTGTCGAGCTTGACGTTTACCATATTCGGAATTGTCAGCGGCGGCTCGAATTCCGTGACGTTGCCCGATTCCTTCGGCTCGAAATACTGCGGCGATTGGCGGTATAAAAAGTAAAATTCAAACGGCTGTCCGAAACCTAGCAATCTTTTTATCTGCGAAATACTTTCTACATTTTCCGGCGGAGAATTTAGAAAACTGTCATCTCTCTCAAACCGGTAAACCGTATCAGCCGACTGATTCGGATAACCGAATTTTTCCAAAATCGTTTTGGCTCTTTCGGCTAAAACCTCCGGCGATTTTTCGAGCGGCGCGGCGTTGTAAGATTTAAATTTTTGATGAAGAACGGTCATTAAAATAAACAGGGCGAAAATCGCAAACAGCAATCCGAGCGCGACTTTCGGTTTTAACGCGCCTTTTTTCGGTGCGGCGGCAACCATTTCCGGCGATGGTGTTTCACCAGCCGCAATCGCCGCTTCGAGCGGATTTCCGCCGGGTAAAGCCAATGCGACCTGCAAAGCCGTTTTCGGTCGGTCAGCCGGATTTTTTTCCAGACAGCGATTGATCGTTTTTTCGACAATCGGATCAATATGTTCGATAAAAGCGGAAGGATTCGTCGGCGGTGTGGTTTGATGTTTTTTAATTAAATCTTCGATCGAATCGGCTTTAAATGCCTGTTTGCCTGTGAAAATTTCATAAAGCAATAAACCGAGTGAATAAATATCGCTCTTTTGGGTAACTTCCTTGCCCGTGATCTGTTCGGGCGACATATACGCGGGTGTGCCGACGCGGATTTCTTCTTTGGAAATATCTGCTTCCAAACCTGCAATTCCGAAATCAGTAATTCGCGCTTTTCCTTTTGAATCAATTATTACATTCGCAGGCTTCAAATCACGATGAAGAATTCCCGCATCATGAATCGCGTGCAGACCGAAACAAATCTGTCTGGAAATTTCAGCGGCTTTGTCCGAAGGAAGCCGTCCGATTCTCCGCAAAAGCGATGATAGATCATCGCCGTCAACATATTCCATCGAAAGAAAATGTTTCCCGTTAATATCGCCGATGTCAAAAACTTTACAGACGTTTTGATGCGAAACTTGCCGTGCCGTGCGGACTTCGCCGATAAATCTTTTTAAGGCATCTTCGTTTTTTTCAAGTTTTTCAGGCAAAAATTTTAGAGCAACAACCTGATTTAATTTCAAATCTTCCGCCCGATAAACTTCGCCCATTCCGCCTTTGCCGAGCAAGCCGATGATGCGATAGCGTTCATCCAAAACAGTTCCTGCAATAAAATTTCCGTTGTTTATATCGCCCGTCGTATTTTGACCGATGTGAGTTTTCTTGTCTTCAAAAAGCGTCGCAACTTCACCAATTACGGGATGTTCTAAAAAACTTTCGGCATTATCAAATGAACCGAGAAGTCTTTTAACCTCGCTTTTTAATTCGCTGTCATCACCGCAGGCATTTTTGAGAAAGCCTTCGCGTTTGTTGGACGGAATTTCTTGCGCCGCTTCAAACAAACCTTTAATTTTTTGCCATTTTTCGGGTGTCATTTTCTCGTCGGATAAAATTTTTGTCGCCTGCGTTTCATCCGATTTCACTGTTCGAATGGTTTCGGCATTGTCTTCACTGCACAAAAATTCGCACTTAGGACAAACCTTGGCGGTTTCAGGCAGATCGTTTAGACATTGGGGGCATCTGTTCATACGAAAATTTTTTCCGGTTGGTTATCGCCAAAACTATACTACATTTCGGCTTCAACCGAGAAACTTTTTCTGCTTTTAGCGATCAATCGTTTTCAGTTTTCGTTTTTGCAGACGGATCTTCGTTTATTCTAATCGGCGTATTTTGAAACGCGGCGATTTCCCACTTATCATTATTTTTCGTCATTACGAGCGTAATTCTCGCGTTGCCGGTTTCCGTCTTATCGCCCTGCATAATTTGCAGAACGCCGCGAACGTGAACGACGGCGACATCCGGGCGCAAAAAGCGAAGCTGCTCAACCGTGTATGACAAAACCGAATTTTTGTAAATCGTATCGAAAATGCCTTGATGCCCTTTGTCTATCGCCGGGCGACCTTTGATTTTCATTCCGTTAATGACCACAAAATCGGCATCTTCGGCGAAAGGTTTCGCAAGTTCCGCACCGCTTTTCATATTCCAGCCTTTGACGATCTGCTCGACATTGGCGCGAATCGCGGCTTCGTCGTTCGTTTTTGTCTGATCGGATTGCGCGTTTGCGTAACCTGCAAATAAAAATAAAACCGTGACAATTAAAAGATGTGTTTTCATAAAATTTCTCCTGTATGTTTTGTAAAATTTTACGGCAAAAATCTGCCGTGAAGGATTGCGTCAATCGAAGAAGTTTCATTAATTACGAGAAACATTAGCAGAATAACTGCGCCGACTACGGCAAGAATCAAAAAATTTATTAATGCCATACAAACTGCAAATGCCGCTTCGTTTTCCTGCGTTATATTCTTCTTTTCTTTAATCATTTTTCACTTTCTCCTTTTGTTTTTTTCCCTTCAACAAAGAAAGCGACAATTTTTGAAAAAAACGCTCATTTTTTTTATTGACTTAAAAATTAATGGCGAATATGCTTTTAGACAAAATGGAACAAGCCGATAAATCACAACAAATCACACGACTTCTGCACGAATGGAAAAATGGTCAAAAAGAAGCCTTTGACCAACTTTTTCCGTTTGTTTATGACGAATTGCACCGACGCGCCTCTGTTTATTTGCGAAATGAACGTCAGGGACATACCTTGCAAACGACTGCTTTGGTCAATGAAGCGTATATGAAACTCGTTGATAAAAATGAGTTGGAATACGAAGACAGAAATCATTTTTTTGCAGTTGCGGCAAATGCGATGCGGCGGATTTTGGTTGATTATGCACGAACGAGAAAGCGCGAAAAACGCGGCGGCAAAGACGATAACTTACCTTTGGATGAAGCGAGATTAATTTCTGTAAATGAAAAATCCGTTGATCTTGTGGCACTCGATGAAGCCTTAAAACAACTTGCCGAATTTGACGAAAGGCAGGCAAAAATCGTCGAACTGAAATATTTCGGCGGGATGACCAATGAGGAAACTGCCGGAGTTTTGGGTATTTCAAATGTAACAGTTCGCCGGGATTGGGATATGGCAAAAGCGTGGTTGCACAAGCAAATTGCAAATTAAAAACTCACATATTTATTGATTTTTTCATCAATTGCGGTAACAATAGCCACAGTTTTACAAAAAGAAAAGGAGAAAATTTTATGAAAAGTTTAATTTCAATCGGTCTTTTTATGTTCGCGCTTTCATTTTGCAATTTGTCGGAAAGATTTTCGGGGACAAAAGATTTCAATCCGAAATCCGATAATACAAATACGAATTCGACTAACGCGCCCGACACAAAAACTTCAACTGATTCAGATGTTGAAAAAGCGGTTTTAACTGCCGAACAATCTGCCCTTTTGACGGGCGAATCGCTGAAATGGGAAGAACAAGGCTTGAGTTGGAAACTTCCGAAAGGCTGGAGGAAAATTATGCAAAACAGAAATATGCTGAATTATGCTTCGCCGGACAACGCGTTTTTAATCGTCAATATTTCGCCGATGGCTGATAACTTTCCGGTTGATGTCAGCACCAAAGCATTTTATGACGGCGCGGTTGCGCGAATGAAGAACGGCGAAGTGAAAAATGTAAAATATACCGAAATTGACGGCATAAAAGGTATCGAATTCGTTGAATCCGCACCCGAAGACAAAGGCGATCCGCAACGTCATCAATGGCTCGCTTACCGCAAATACGGCGGTCAGGTGCAGATGCTCAATCTAATGCTTTCGACCAAAGGCAGTAATTTTGCCAAACACACGGACGAATTTCAAGCCGTTCTTTATTCAACGGGAATCGTCAAATAAAAAATGCACACGCCGGAATTATTTACAGATTTACTGATCATTTTTCTGGTTTCAGTTCCTGTCGCTTTTCTTTGTTTGCGGCTGAAATTGTCGCTTTTAGTTGGCTTAATGATTACGGGAATCGTCATCGGACCTTATGGCTTGGGATTGATAAAAGAACTCGAAGCCATCGAGATTTTGGCGGAAATCGGAGTCGTTTTACTGCTTTTTACGATTGGTCTGGAATTTTCTCTGAGCCGTCTGCGCGAGATGAAACGGCTGGTTTTGCTCGGCGGCGGTTTGCAGGTCGGGTTGACGATTGCGGCGACGACCGTTGTTGCCGTAATTTTCGGACGCGAAATGAATCAAGCGGTGTTTTTCGGGTTTTTAGTTGCACTTTCCAGCACGGCGATTGTTTTAAAAAGCTATGTCGAACGCAATGAGATGGACGCGCCGCACGGACGCGCCGGAGTCGGAATTTTGCTTTTTCAGGATATTTCGATTGTGTTGATGATGCTTTTCGTGCCGATTTTGGGCGGAAAAGATGCCGCATCCTTCGGTGCAATCGCGCTTTCACTGGGAAGTTCTTTTCTTGCTCTGGTATTCATCGTTATTGCCGCGTGGTTTTTTGTCCCGATCTTATTAAAACACGTTGTGAGTTTGCGAAGTCCTGAAGTTTTTCTTTTAACCGTGGTTTTGCTGAGTTTGGGAACGGCGTGGGTTACATCACAATTCGGGCTTTCGCTTGCGTTAGGCGCATTTATCGCCGGAATGGTTTTGGCTGACTCTGATTACAGTCATCAAATTACTTCGGAAATTTTGCCGTTCCGCGATGTTTTCAACAGCATATTTTTTGTTTCAATCGGGTTGCTTTTATCTCTCGGCGCATTGTTTTCAAATATCACGACCGTTTTGCTTTTGGTCATTTTTTTAGTTATCGGGAAAGCCTTAATTATCTGGGCAGTCGTTAAATTTTTAGGTTATCCGCAAAGAGTTTCGGCAATGACGGCAATCGGTCTGGCGCAGATTGGTGAATTTTCGTTCGTTCTGGCAAAAGTCGGCAGAGGCGTTGATTTATTGCCGGATTCTGACTACCAAAGTTTTCTCGCGGCTTCGATTATTTCAATGATTGCCACACCGTTTATGATTGCCGCCGCACCGCGTTTCGGCTATTTTATTCAATCGCTGTTGAGCGACGGGAAAACGGATGAATTAGAAGAATCTTCCGAAGAAGACGTTCACGTAACTTCAAGCGGCGGGTTGAGTAATCACGTAATCATCGTCGGTTACGGTTTGAACGGACGAAATCTGGCGCGTGTTCTGCGTGCCGTTCTCGTGCCTTACACGATTCTCGAACTCAACGCCGAAGTCGTTCGACAGGCAAAGGAAAAAGGCGAAAAAATAAACTTCGGTGATGCAACACGACGCGAGGTTTTAAAACACGCTGAAATTGATAAAGCGTCCGCACTTGTTCTGGCAATTTCCGATCCGCAAGCGGCACGAAGAGCCGTAAAAAACGCACGGCAATTGAGCGAAACTATTCACATAATCGTGCGGACGCGCTACATTACGGAAATCAACGAACTGCTCGAACTCGGTGCAAATGAAGTGATTCCCGAAGAATTTGAAACAAGCATCGAGATATTTTCGCGCGTTTTGCAAAGATACGGCGTGGCGCGAAACGTCATTGACGATCAAACCGACAAAATTCGCGGACAAGCATATATGATGTTGCGTTCGCCTTCGGTTCTGCCGCAGATCAAAATGTCGAATCTCAACGCCGCATTACAAGCGGCAACGACGGAAACCTTGAAATTGCCGAAAAATTCTCCGGCAATCGCCAAAACGCTCGGCGAACTCGATCTGCGCGGTCAAACCGAAGTAACGATCATCGCCGTCTTGCGCGACGGAGAAACTTTCGTAAATCCGGGCGCAGATTACGGTTTTCAGGAAAATGATTCGCTCATCTTACTCGGCGACTCCGAAAACATCGAAAAAGCCGTCAAGTTTTTACAATCGGCTACGTATAAAAGAGAAAGCGATTCTAAACCAGAAATAGTTTAGAACCGATTTTTCTTCCTCATTCTTCGTTTTTGTTTTATGAGTGTTTCGGTAAAGTAAACACTCCGACGATGTGGCAAGTTAAAGTATAGGGTTTTCTTTTTGAAAAATAAACCTTTTTTATAAAAAGTTTTGCAAAAAAACCAATAAATTAAAAGAAATTTAACTTTTCAAATGCCATTTGGTGCGCGTATAAGCGATGCGAAAACCGTTTTTCTGCGCGTTTCTCTGCGACTGGCTTCCGGGCAAAGCCGCCATTATTGCGAGTTTGCAGCCGCGCTCAACAGCAAATCGCAGACGCGCATCGAGCAAAGCCGTCTGTGCGCCTTGCTTGCGCTCTTCCAAAACGGTGCTTGTTCCGGCGAGAATGGCGACATCATCATAAATTAAAAGCATTCCGGTTGAAATCGGTTTATTTTCCAGTTCGGCGATAAATGGAAAACCGCCCGCGCATTGTGCGCTGATCTGTCCGAGTTCAAACATAAAATCCCAAAAACCTTCCATTTCCGTTCCCCAACCGTCAGCAGAAGTTTTCGCCCATATTTTTTCTTCACCGCGTTCGATTATCCGCGTTTTGATGTTTTGATTAACAGATAATTCGGGCAAAGAATCGGGCGCAAGCGGTTGAAACATCACGTTCGTCAATTCAATCGGCTCAAACCCTCGTTCATTGAGCAAACCCAAAAGCGAAACATCAGCCATCGGCGAAACTTCGTGAAAAACGGGCGCATCGTGTTTCTTAAAAAACGCCTCGATTTTCTCCAAATGTTCATTCTTAATTTCATCAAAAATACCGAGTCCGAACGTCTGCGTCAAAGGCGATTCAGCCCCGTCAAACATTGCATACGCGCCGCCGATCTCCGTCCATTCTGCGCCAGATTCGGGAAACAATCCAGCTCGCGTTTCGACAAAATCCGCATTGCTTTTAGCTTCCGCACGTTCGATTTTTTGCGATAAATTTCTGTCTGAAAAAATTGTTGTTTCTTTCATTTAAGTTTCTATTTGTTCAAATGAATTCGTTCTCAGAAAGATATATAAAAGCGTAAAACAATCTTAGCAATCTACATTTTATGAAAATTTCTGCTTCAATAACGCCTTTTGGTATTGAATTAATATGGATAAGCTAAGAGTTTCAAATCTTTTATGAATCTGAAATCCTTTTGATTCTTTGTTATAAAATCCTCATTATTTTCAATTGCAGCTGCGGCAATCAGCGCATCGGGAATAAGTAAACCGTGACTCAAGCGATATTGCTCCAACAAATCAGCAGTGTTTTCAGAAATTCGAGGAGTTATTTGTAGAATTTGAAAACGATTAAAAAATCTTTTTAATTGTTGCAATTCGGTTTTGTTTCGACAACCGACGATCAATTCCATTTGAGTTACAACGCTGATTGCGAGAGTCGAAGTTTTTGAATAATTCTGCAAACAGTCAATTGCTTCCGAATCACCGCGCCCGACATTTATCAAAATATCCGTATCAAAAATTGTGAGAGACATTATTTCGTCCACTCACTTTCGCGGAGTTCGCGCACCCAAACCGCGCCGTCTTGCAAATCTTCGCGGTCTTTCCACATTCCAACAAACCCTTCATCGCTCCAGTCGCCGTTTGATGTTTGCTCAATCTTTTTGCTATAACGCTGACGCAAAAAAGCGACAAAATCTTCAACCTCTTTACGTGCTTCCAAAGGCAGAGCATTAAATTCTTTAATTATTTCTTCGCTTGTCATAATTGAAAAATAGCAGAATTCAATAAAATTTTCTACTTTTACACTATTTCCGAGTCTGTGATTGAACTGCCGTGATGGCGACTGCGTCAACAATATCTTCCGCTTTACAACCGCGTGAAAGGTCGTTGCAAGGTTTGTCCAGACCTTGCAGAATGGGACCGATTGCCGTTCCGCCGGTTAATCTTTCGGTTAATTTGTAAGCGATATTTCCGGCATTGAGGTCTGGGAAAATCAAGACATTTGCGCGACCGGCGACGCTTGAACCTTCGGCTTTTTTGGCGGCGACTGACGGAATAAGAGCGGCATCGGCTTGGAGTTCGCCGTCAATTTCGAGTTCGGGCAGACGCGCTTTGACCGTTTTGGTTGCTTCGACAACTTTGTCAATTAATTGATGTTTCGCGCTTCCTTTTGTCGAAAATGAAAGCATAGCCACACGCGGCTCTGCACCGACAAGAGCGCGAAAAGAATCGGCGGAAGCGATGGCAATTTCGGCAAGTTCTGCGACGGTCGGATCAATCACGACTCCGCAATCTGCATAAATCATCGCGCCTTCGTGTCCGAATTTTTTGTCGGGAACGACCATCAAAAAAAACGATGATACAGTTTTAAATCCGGCACGAACGCCGACGCAATGAAGCGCGGCGCGAACTGTATGCGCCGTTGAATTTATCGCTCCCGCCACCGAACCATCGGCTTTTCCGAGCCGCACAAGCAAATTACCGTAAAAAAGCGGATCTTTAACAATCTGTTCGGATTCTTCGAGCGTTACGCCTTTGGCGCGGCGAAGTTCGTGATAGAGCATCGCCATTTTGCCGAAATCGGAAGATTTTCTATGGTCTAAAATTTCAACGCCGTTTAAATTCGCACCAACATCGTTTGCTAATTGCCTGACAACTTCATCTCTGCCGAGAAGCGTGATTTTTGCAAGTTTTTCGCTCGCACAAATCGCCGCCGCTTGAACCGTGCGAATGTCTTCGCCTTCGGGCAAAATTATATGTTGAATATCGCTGGCGGCTTTTTGCCGGATTTTCTCTAAAATCATATTTTTAAGAAATAAGAAATAGGACACGGATAAACGCGGATGAAGCGGATTTGCACAGATTTTTTTATAAATAATTTAAATCCGCGTTTATCCGCGTCTGATTATTTTCAAAATTTGCTTGATAAATCATAATTGATAAATCTTAAATCGCAAATCGCCTGCAACTTTTACGTTGGAAACTTGCTCTAATGTGCGGCATTTTCTAAACTTGAAAATACGAAAAAAAGGAGAAACGATTATGAGCAAATTAGAAACCGTGAAAGCAAAGAAACCGACGCGCAAGGAAAAGAGCGAAGTTAAAGACAGAATGAAAAATTTTCTGATGTTTTTGCCGAATATGGTCAAACTTCTCGGCAAACTTCTCGGCGACGGGCGCGTTCCGACCGTTGATAAGGCTCTGTTTCTCGGAGCGATTGCGTATCTGATTATGCCGCTCGATTTTATACCGGATTTTCTGCCGTTTATCGGGCAGGTTGATGATACTTATCTAATCGCGCTGACTTTGCTTCGTCTCATAAATCGAACCGACGAATCAATCGTGCGCGAACATTGGAGCGGCGGCGGCGATGTCGTTTCCTTGGCAAACTCTATTGCTAACATTGCACCGATGATTCTTCCGAAACGAGTTACGAGAGTGCTGACATCCGAAGTCGAACTCACGCCGAACGCGCAGGCAATTATTAATACGGCGCAAAAGAAACGGTCTTTAGCGGTCGAAATTCCGCAACCGGAAAATATCAAAGTTGATTCGCAATCGAATTTGCCGAATTAAACTAATTTGCGATTCATAAAGCTAACCACGATAAAAGCAAATAGTTTTTATCGTGGTTAGCTTTTGTAAATTAATGAATTATTTATTTTAATTCTTAAACAATTCGTGATGATTCGCGTTCATTCGTGGGCAAAAAATTCTTTTCCGAACAAATTTCATTTTACAAACTCAAATTCACCGAATTTTTCAGGAACGTGAAAATTCGCCTCTTTTGTCATCGTCGGCGACCACGTTAAATAACCGCGATTCGGTTCGCTTCCCATTGCCCGCAAGATATTTCCAAGCCAGACATCGCCTGTTTTCGGAGTTGTGCCGAAGGCTTTCCATTCAATTTTTATCGCCATTACAGTTTTATCTTTCTCAATTCGCGCCGCTGATTTCATTCCTGAATTATAATCCCAATCGGTAATTCGCTCATCGGGTTTTTGAAAAATTCCGAGATCAATCCATTCACCGTTCGGCGCGATTTCAAATTCAAAATAGTGTCTGAAATCTTCTTTTTTCGGCGCGAGAAAAATCTCGCAAACATCTCTGTCCCAAAGTCCGCGCGTTTTTGTCTGCAAATTCGGCTTTTCGCTCACTACAATCGGTTCGCCCGTGTTTGCTTCAAAGCGAACATAAATTGCCGAATCAGACCACAATAATTTTGCCGAAAACTGTCTGCCCTTCGGCGCGTTTTCGCCCGACCAATATTTTGTGATTTTGACGTTTTCGGCTTTTCCCCACGCCTTATTGTCGAGTTCGGTGACCGGAAAATCGGTTTTGATATGTTTGATTTGGGCTTTTTCAGACATTTTAGATTGCGAAAAACAGAGAGATAGTGAAAAAAGAATTACCATCGAAATTGAAAATACTCGTTTCATATCCATCTTAAACTCCAATTGATTTTTATTGAAGATAGCAGACTTTCATTTTTACTCAAATCGGGCGCAAATTTTTCACTCTTTAATTTTTAATTTGAGCGCGATTTTATTCGGTGATTTTTGGAGATGCGTCACTTTTATATAAAACGAAAATTAGTAAAATTGTATTTACCTCGCAAATTTTTAGCGGAGTAGCACCAAATCTGAAAAAGAAGTAAAATTTCGAAGATAATTTTTTGCAGGAGTTTATAATTTGAGCGAACTTATCAGATTTGGAGTCAGTATTGAGCAGGATTTATTGGAACATTTTGATCGTCTTAATGCGACGCGCAATTATTCAACGCGTTCCGAAGCCTTGCGCGATTTGATTCGTGAAGCGTTGATCCAACAAAAGATCGAAGGAGATTCAGCAACAAGAGTTCTCGGCAGTTTGACGCTCGTTTACGATCATCACGTACGGCATTTGTCGCAGGAAATGGGGGAGATTCAGCACGATTTTCACGACAATATTTTGTCCGTGATGCACCTTCACGTTAGCCACGAAGATTGTTTGGAAATCATCGCCGTCAGCGGAATTATTTCAGAAATTATCGAATTCTCCGATAAACTTTTGAGTTTAAAAGGTATTAAAAACGGCAAACTTTTTTTGACTTTATCTTCCTCGACCATAACTTCTTAAAATATTGAATCTGCTTTTTTAAAACACACGAATATAAAATTACGTGCTACCAATTTTATATTCGTGTTACTTATGCTAGTCTGTTTTGAAATGTAAGAAAGCAAGCGCGTAAATTTTTTCAGAGGTTATGATTCTTATGCAAAAAAAGGTGTTGTTGAAACTTATAAAGTTCAACTTATTGATATTATTTTGTCTTTTTTTTAGTCATCAAATTTTCGGTCAAAATGCTACGCGAACATTTTCGGGCGTAATCGTTACTCAACAATTTGAACTTGTTCCGAACGTAAATATCGAGATCGAAACTTCCGGCGAGAAGATCACTGCAAAAAGCGATAAAGAAGGCGCGTTTTCTGTGAAAGTTCCCGATGAACCAATTTCAGTTAGATTTTTCGGCAATAATATCAAACCTTTCGCACGAATTTTCGCGCCGAACGACAAACTCGAAAATCTTCAAATAAAAATAAATTTCGTCGTTCCGCCCGTCAGCGAAAAAGTAATTATTGAAGACACCGCACTTTCGCCTGAAATCGAGACGCGCAACGATTCGATTTTCAACAACACACTTTTCGGGCGCGACGATCAATTAATTCAAACCTTAAACGCCGGAATTAACGCCGGACAACACGAAGGCGGCGGAAAATCTTTGGAAATTCGCCGATTCGG
>JBBSAX010000090.1:0-19201 GCA_038251885.1 Pyrinomonadales bacterium
GGAACGCGCGAAGCGATTGATCCGGTTCGATTTATCTCGAATCATTCATCGGGCAAAATGGGTTTTGCGGTCGCGGAAGCAGCGCAAAAACGAGGCGCAAATGTTACTGTCGTGTGCGGAATGACAACTGTTGAACCGCCGGAAAATGTAAGAATAATCAAAGCAATTTCCGCCGAAGAAATGTTTCAAGCCGTGATGAAAGAATTGCCGAATCAAACAGTTTTCATCGGCGCGGCGGCAGTTGCGGACTATCGTCCGAAAAATATCGAAGATTTTAAGATTAAGAAAACAAATCAAGAAACTTTAACTTTAGAACTCGAAAAAACGCCGGATATTTTATCAAATGTTTCACAAAATCGGCACGATAAATTGCTGGTTGTCGGATTCGCGGCAGAAACGAACAATGTTGTTAATTACGCGAAATTGAAAATGGAAAAGAAAAATCTCGATTTAGTCATCGCCAACGACATCACAAAAAAAGGCGCAGGATTTAATACGGACACGAATATTGCGACGATTTTAACGAAAAATTCGAGCGAAGAAGAAATCGAACTGCCTTTGATGTCAAAACGCGAAATGGCTGGTAGGATTTTGGACGAAATTATAAAGTTAAGAAAGAATAATTAACCACAGATGAACACGGATAAACACGGATATTTTTTAATTTATTATTAAATTCTATCTTTAAAAATCTGTGTCCATCTGTGTTAATCTGTGGTTTAAAAAATAAAATGCCAAATGAATTTTCGACATTATTAGCTGACGTAAAAGAGCAAATTCTCTATTTGCAAGAACTCGGTGTTGAAAATTTTCAAGTTTATTTGCCGAAAACTGCGCTTTTTACAAAAACCGAACACCAAAGACCAAAGACCGAAAATCAAATTCCGCGTGAGAGACCGGAAAAATTTATTCCGACGGAAGATATTTTAAAATCAGTCGCCCGAATTGAAACAAAACCGCCAGCAGAAAAACCAAGAACATCGCGTGTGAGTCTTTTGGAGCAGACAAAACTTTCAAATTTGGGAGACATTCCAAAACGAAATTCATATAGTTTTTCAAATAATAAAAATAAAGAACAAGCGAGGGAAGAAAACGAAATGGCGAAAAAAAAGACAGAAGAAATGCCTTCACTTTTTGGCGATATAACGCAAAAATTGCCGGAATCTAATGAAACTATCGAAGAAATTCGCGCAGATATTGGCGATTGCAAACGCTGTCCGCTTCACGAAGGTCGGACGCAGATCGTTCATTCGACGGGAAATCGTCAAGCGGATCTGATGTTCGTCGGCGAAGCTCCCGGCGCGGATGAAGATGCACAAGGAAAACCTTTTGTCGGACGTTCGGGACAGCTTTTGACGAAAATTATCGAAGCAATCGGAATCAAGCGCGAAGACGTTTTTATCGGCAACATCAATCGTTGCCGTCCGCCCGGAAATCGCACGCCGACTTTGCCCGAAGCCGAAACTTGTAAACCTTTTTTAATTCGAGAAATCGCCATCGTGAAACCCAAAGTCATTGTCGTAATGGGAAATACCGCGATGAAAAATCTGCTCGAAACCAAGGAAGGAATTACCAAATTGCGCGGCGAATTTATTGATTATTACGGTGTAAAGGTGATGCCGACTTTTCATCCAGCGTATCTCTTGCGCGATCCGCGAAAGAAACGCGAAGTCTGGGAAGATATGAAAAAAGTGCGTGATGAAATCTTAAAATTGAAGTAAAATTTATTTTGAGGTGTTTTTATGACGACAATTATTACTGCTTCGGAGAATTCGGCAAATATTATTATTCCGATTGACGAACTTGAAAAATTAGGTTTTGAAGTCGGCGATGAAGTGGAATTTTCTAAAAACGAAAATGACGAAATAGTTCTGCGCCCCAAACAAAATGAACGCACGAAAAAAATTTTGGAGGCGACGCACGAAATTATTGAAAATCGCAGATCGGCTTTGATCGAATTGGGAACAGGACACGAATGAGTGAAATTTTCTTTCCAAATTTCGATGATATTTTGCTGGTTCACGCCGAAATTATTAGAGAAACAGGCGGAAGTGAAGGTTTGCGCGATGCGGGCGGTTTGAAATCTGCACTGAACGCGGCGGAAAATCGGTTTAATTATGAAACTGAAGACCTTGCCAAACTTGCGGCAACTTACGCTTATCATTTATCGCAGGCTCACGCATTTATTGACGGAAATAAAAGAATTGCGGCGGTCGTTTCCGAATTATTTCTAACCTTGAACGGCGCGAAATTAAATGCGTCAAACGAAGAAATCATCGAACTTTTTCTCAACATTGCCGCAAGCAAATTGTCGCGTGAGACGGTTGAAGAAAAATTTACCGGATGGCTGACGTTAAATAAAGATGAATAATCCCACACTTTTTGACGATTTTGAAAATGACATTGTTTCGACCGAAACGGTTGGCGAAATCAATCAGGAATTGCTCGAAAAAGCTAAGGCATTTCCGGCTTTTGCCCAAGAATTTTTTATTTTCGGAACAGGAAATGTAAAATCTGATGTCGTAATTGTCGGCGAATCGCCGGGTGCGCCGGATGCGGATTCGGAAAAGCCTTTTATGGGTCCGGTCGGGCAATTGTTGGAGAAAATTCTGGCAGCGATCGGTTTGAAACGCGAGGAAGTTTACCTGACAAATATCGTCAAATATATTTCGCAAGGCGATGAATTAACGCCCGATATTTTGAAGTTTTTCACACCTTTTCTGCATCGTGAAATTTTGGCGATACATCCGAAAGTTGTTATTTCGCTCGGAAATACACCGACGAAAGCCTTGCTCAATACGAAAAAAGCGATCTCACAGATTCGCGGTGAATTTTATGATTACAACGGAATCAAATTAATGCCGACATTTAATCCTGCTTATTTACTGCGTGATCCGTCGAAAAAACGCGAAGTTTGGGAAGATATGAAACAAGTGCGTGATTTTTTGAAGGAAAGCGGCAAGTAATTAACCGCAGAGATGCAGAGACGCAGAGAAAATAAAAGACATAATTTAAATCTAAAAGCAAAATAGGCAAAAATTTAATCTGCATTTAAAGAAAACAATAATTAAAAAACTCTGCGCCTTTGCGTCTCTGCGGTAAAATGTACTATGAAAGCTGAAACAATTAAATCAGAAAAAATCTATGAAGGCAGAGTCTTCGACATATATAAAGACACGATCAAGGAAGGCGAAAACGAATACACGCGCGAGATTATAACGCACGGCGGAAGCATTGTAATCGTTCCGGTATTTGCGGATTCGCGCGTTGCGCTCGTTAAACAATATCGTCATCCGGCGCGAGATTATTTGTATGAAATTCCAGCCGGAACTTTGGAAAAAGGCGAAGATCACGAAACAGGTGCGAAACGCGAACTCGAAGAAGAAATCGGCGTAACTTGCGAAAAGATCGAAAAACTAACGGAATTTTACGTTTCGCCGGGATTTTTGAGCGAGAAAATGTTTGTCTATTTAGCAACGGATCTGACTGAAACAAAACAGAATTTAGATGACGACGAATTCATCGAAATCGAGAAATTTTCGTTTGACGAAGTATTTGAAATGATTCGCAAAAATGAAATTAAAGATGCAAAAACAATGGTTGGTTTGATTCTGGCAGGGACAAAATCGGGATTTTTCTATAAATAGTCCGAGTTTCCTTGACTGGAGTTTTATTTTTCGATATTCTTACCGTTCGCATTTTAGCGGAAATACTAGACAGTAGATACTATTATGAGCACTTATTTTCCCAGTGGAAAGGGTTTAGCAGAGAATCGCAACTGGTTTGTAGTTGATGCCAAAGGCAAAACGGTCGGACGACTGGCAACGGAAGTTGCTCGGATGTTGTCAGGCAAAAACAATCCGGCTTGGACACCGTTTATGGATATGGGTGATCACGTTGTGGTCATCAATGCGCGGTACGCAGTTTTTAAAGGTTCGAAAAATGACCAAAAACTGTATCGCCGACACACACTTTATCCCGGTGGTTTGCGCGAAGTTACGGTTAAAGATATGTTTGCAACACATCCTGAACGTGTGATTGAAATCGCCGTTCGCGGAATGCTTCCGAAAACGAAGTTAGGAAAAGCTATGGGCAGCAAACTCAAAGTTTACGCCGATGCCGATCATCCGCATATTGCACAAAAACCCGTAGCAGTAGAAATTGAAACGAAATAAGATTACTTCAAAGTTATTTTTGAATTTTCAATCTTGAACTTTGAACCTTAAACTTTGAACCTAAAGAATATGGCAGATATACAATATTACGGAACAGGTCGCAGAAAGACTTCGACAGCAAGAGTTTATCTTCGTCCGGGCAGCGGCGCAATCAAGGTCAACAAGCGCGAATTTGAAAATTATTTTCCGAATGAAGCATTGCGTATGATTATTAATCAACCGCTTCGTTTAACGGATAATGTTGGAAAATTCGACATTTTTATCAATGTTGCGGGCGGTGGAAATGCCGGACAAGCCGGCGCGGTTCGCCACGGAATTACCCGCGCTTTGCTCGAATATAATCAGGATTTGCGACCGACTTTGAAAAAAGCCGGTCTTGTTACACGCGACCCGCGCAAGAAAGAGCGTAAGAAATACGGTCAAAAAGGTGCGCGTGCGAGATTCCAATTCTCGAAACGATAATTTCAAACGGAAAACGAAAAATGGAAAATGGAAAATATTTTCCGCTTTCCATTTTGAATTTTTCATTTATAAAACCATCGTCGAAATTTTTTGGTTTATAAAAATTAGATTTCGGCGAGTACAAAAACCAATAAAGTTGAGGAGATTTAAATTTTGGCTACAGTAACGATGAAAGAACTTCTCGAAGCGGGAGTTCATTTTGGTCACCAGGTTCGCCGTTGGAATCCGAAGATGAAGGAATACATTTTCGGTGAGCGCAACGGCATTTATATTATTGACCTGCAAAAAACGCAGAAACTTTTCCGCGATGCTCTCGCATTCGTGCAAGACGCTTACACGGAAAAACCGAATTTAAAAATGCTTTTCGTCGGCACAAAACGTCAGGCGCAAGAAGCGATTCAGGAAGAAGCGGAACGTTGCGGACAGTATTTCATCAACAATCGCTGGCTTGGCGGATTGATGACAAATTATCAAACCGTTCAAAATTCGATCAAACGCTTGAAAGAGATCGAAACGATGAAAGAAGACGGTCGCGCCGAGATGTTGACGAAAAAAGAACGACTCGAACTCGACCGCGAACTTGAAAAATTGATGAGAAATCTTCGCGGAATTAAAGATATGAAAGGCTTGCCTGACATTCTTTTCATCATTGATGTTCGCAAAGAAGAAATTGCCGTGGCAGAAGCAAATCGTCTCGGAATTCCGATTGTTGCAGTTGTTGATACAAATTGCACACCGGAAGGCGTTGACCACGTAATTCCGGGAAATGACGACGCACTTCGCGCAATCCGACTTTTTGCTTCGCGCATTGCCGATGCAATTCTCGAAGGACAAAATGTTGCTCTCGAAGGTCAAACGGCGGTCGAACAAAAAGCATCTGAAGAAGCGAAATCTGAAGTTGAAACAGTTGAACCGCAAATTAATGTTGCAGATAAAACTTGGGAAACGGCTGAAGAAACCCATCCGATCAATCCGAATGTTGCAACAACGGAAGGCGCAAGCGTTCCTAAAGTTGGCGGAGCAAGCGGTGATGCACAAGATGCAAGAAACGTAGTTTCTGAAGTTCAAACTGCTGCGTCGGAAGATGTAACTGAAGTTGTCGAAAATATCACAATCGAAGATGCTAAAGAAGAAGTTAAATCGGAAGAGGACAAAACAGAAGCATCCGCTAGTTAAGTTATAAATTTTTAATCTTGAAAGCGTAGTTCTTATCTCTATTTGATGATAGGCTGCGCTTTTTTATAAAATCAGACATTATTTTTGGAGTAAATTATTATGGCAGATATTACAGCAAGTTCAATAAAATCTCTGCGCGAAAAAAGCGGCGCGGGAATGGTAGATTGTAAAAACGCTTTGGTCGAAGCGGACGGAAACGAAGAAAAAGCGATGGAAATCCTTCGCAAAAAAGGGATGGCAACGGCAAGCAAAAAAGCCGGGAGAATTGCAGCCGAAGGCGCGGTCGGTTCTTACATTCACATGGGCGGAAAAGTCGGCGTTTTGTTAGAAATCAACTGCGAAAGCGATTTCGTTTCGCGCGGCGATGAGTTTCAACAACTGGTTAAAGACGTTGCAATGCACATCGCTGCTGTTGACCCGAAATACGCTTACCGCTCGGAAGTTCCGGCGGAAGATTTGGATAAAGAACGTGAAATTTTACGCGATCAGTTGAAAAACGATCCCAAAAATGCGAGTAAGCCCGCCGATGTAGTTGATAAAATCGTCGAAGGTCGCATCAACAAATTTTACGAAGAAAATGTTTTGGTTGATCAGCCATTCGTAAAAGACCCGTCGAAATCAATCGGTGAGCTGGTTACGGAAAAAATCGCTTCGATTAAGGAAAACATCACGATTCGTCGTTTTACACGCTACAAAATGGGTGAAGGAATCGAGAAGAAAGTTGATGACTTCGCCGAAGAAGTAGCTTCATTGGCAAGCGGAAACTAAATATCAGTTCCAAGTTCAAAGTTCAAAGTCGGTTTGATATTTGAACTTTGAACTTTGAACTTTGAACTTGGAACTAACAAAATGAAACCGGCATTTAAACGAATTTTACTGAAAATTTCCGGCGAAGCCTTAATGGGCGAGCAAAGTTACGGCATTGATGTCAACGTCGCAAAAGCCGTCGCGGAAGAAATCAAAGCAGTTCACGAACTTGGTGTAGAGGTTGCCGTTGTTGTCGGAGGCGGCAACATTTTTCGCGGCGTTTCAAAAAGTGCGGGAAATATGGACAGGGCGAGTGCCGATTACATCGGAATGCTTGCAACTGTAATGAACGCGGTAGTTTTGCAAGACGCACTCGAAAAACTCGATGTTTACACACGTGCGTTGTCAGCAATTGACATACCGCAGCTTGCCGAACCGTTTATTCGCCGCCGCGCAATTCGTCATCTTGAAAAAGGGCGCGTCGTAATCTTCGCCGCCGGAACGGGAAATCCTTTTTTTACAACCGATTCCGCCGCCGCGCTTCGTGCTTTGGAAATTAAAGCCGAAGTAATTTTCAAGGGCACAAAGGTTGACGGAATTTATTCGGCGGATCCTTTTTTAGACCCGAATGCAACTCGTTTTGAAAAAATTTCATATCAGGAAGTTTTGGAAAAACAGTTGAAAGTTATGGACGCTTCGGCGATTTCGCTGTGTATGGACAACAATTTGCCGATTATGATTTTCAATATGCGCGAATCGGGCAATATCGTCAAAGCCGTCGAAGGTGATTTATCAATCGGCACAATCGTGACCGTCAACGGAAAAACTCAAACCGCCGGATAAAATCTGTTTATTTTGAAGTAAATAAAAATTGCGTTAAAATCTATTTGTTATGAATATCCAAACCAAAGAATTAACGCCTGAGATTTTACTGGATTTTTTCGGAAACGAGATTTTTTATCCCGACTCTGACGGAGAACCAATGGCTGAAACCGACATACACCGAGATTTAATTATACAACTCATCAAATGCCTCGAACTTTTTCTCGCCGAACGTGAAGAGGTTTATGTTACGGGAAATATAATGTTTTATTATGTCGAAGGCGAATCTAATGAAGTTATTTTGCCGGATGTAATGGTTTGTTTCGGCGTTCCGAAAGGCAACCGGACAAGTTATAAAACTTGGGAAGAAAACGATGTCATTCCTTCAGTAATTTTTGAAATCGCCTCGCCCAAAACTTGGAAAAAAGACCGCATTGAAAAAAAAGAATTGTATGAATTGCTCGGCGTGAAAGAGTATTACATTTTCAATCCGAAATACTCGAAAAATATTCCGGCATTTTTAGCCTACAAATTAAATAAACGCATATTAGAGTCGGTAGATATTGAAGACGGAAAAGTTTCAAGCGAAATTCTCGGTTTAGAATTAGTTGATACAGGAGAAACTTTGCGGCTTTTTAGTCCTGAAACAAACGAATTCCTAAAAACGACGGAAGAACTTGCATTTGCATTTGAAAATGTTTCCCACGAAAACGAAGAATTAAAAGCCGAAATTGAACGGCTGAAAAAACTTGTAAATAAATAAATATAAGAAAAAATATGAGCGTAGATATTGTTATAAAAGAAACGAAACCGAAAATGGAAGACGTGATCGAAGATTTCAAACGTCAACTTACCAATGTGCGAACCGGACGGGCGACGGTCGGGATTTTGGACGGCATAATAGTTGAATATTACGGAACTCCGACCCCTTTGATTCAGATGGCTTCGGTCAGCGTTCCCGAACCGCAAATGCTTGTTGTTCAGCCGTGGGATGCAACCCAGCTTAATGCTATCGAAAAGGCAATCAATCAAGCCAATCTCGGCTTGAATCCTTCAAATGACGGAAAAATTATCAGACTTTCAGTTCCGGCTTTGAATGAAGAACGCCGCCGTGAAATGGCAAAACAAATCGGCGATGTTGCCGAACAACACCGCGTGGCGATTCGCAATGTTCGACACAGTGCCAATGATTCCTTGAAGCAAATGACGAAAGATAAAGAAATTTCCGAAGACGATGAACATCGCGGCTTGGATGAAGTTCAAAAACTAACTAATACTTACGCAGGGAAAATTGATGAACTTGCCAAACATAAAGAAGAAGAGATTATGAGTGTTTAATTTTCTTAAAATAAAAAAAGGTGCGAAACAATATCTGTTTCGCACCTTTTTTTATTTTCACGGATGTTTTTTACTTTAAAACAAAAATATCATCGGAAATTTCTTTATTGACAACGATCTCTTTCGCCTTAAAATCGGCATAAACGGTTAGTTGTCCCAAATCGAATCTTTGTGCGTATCTTTCGGGGATAACAATATTATCAACTGTTCGATATTTATCAATTTCAACCGAAGTTGTGACATTATTTCCATTGATGACATAACTCGAATTGTAGCTTTTGACTTGTCCCGTTTTTTTATCAATATAAAAATCCGTGTAATAACCTTCGGGCGAAGTTATGCGAAAACCTTTTTTGAATTCCTTATCGTCAGCCAAGCCCGAAATGACAAAATCTTTATCGCCGATTTTTTGAATTACGGGAAAACCGAGCCGATTTACAGGCGGAAGTTCAAAACCACCCTGCACATTTGAAAAAGTTTCTTTTCCGTCAAAAACCTGCTTAATCGGCTGAAACGGATTGTTGAGTTCAAAACGATATTTGTCGCCCGCAAAAATTGTTACGAAAGTTGCCGGAATTTTCTGTTGAAATGTCGAAGGCGTAACGTCAACCGAACCGATGATCGTCAAAGATTTCATATTCTTAAAACTATCGCCGCCGTGTGCTTTGAGCGTGGCGTTTGCCAGTTCAAGTAAAGCATTTTCCGTTTTAGTTTCAGTTTTGGAATCTTTGTCTTTTTCGTCCGCTTTTGTTTGGGCAATTCCCGAAATTGCAAAAACAGCTATAAATAGTGCAACCAGATATTTTTTCATAATTCTCCCGATTAATATGTTAGTTTAATTCCTTTGAAAATACGAAAGATGGAGAACAAAAGTTTAACTTTCATTTCCCATCTTTCTCGTTTAAGATTTTCTACTTTAAACTCTTAATGTATTCGCCCAAGTTTATGAGGTTAAACCACCCACTAACGCAGGTGGTTCTGACCTGAATTTAGAAACTAAAGCGCAACTGAAGTTCGACGCGGCGATTACCGCCGTCGCTTCCACCGCCGCCGCCTCTGAATCCGCCGAATCCGCCCGCGGTTGAAACCGATTGACCAAAACGGCTTGAACTCAAGTTTCCGATTGGTGAACCTAAATTTACATTATTAAACAAGTTATTGAAATTTAAGCCGACGGTTAAGTTATACGGACTTCTCGTTTCACCGCCGCCGCCAAAACCGCCACCGCCACCGCCGCGTCCGCCGCCGCCGCCGCCGCCGCCGCCGCCGCGTCCACCGCCGCCCGCACCCGGAATTCCGCCGCCTTGCGGATTTTGATCGCCGGAAGCTCTCGGCGCACCGGGAGTTTTACCGAATCCGAATGTTCTGTTGAGGCGCAGATTGACGGTAAATGACGAAGGTGATTCTCCGAAATTTCTCGCAACAGTTTGATTAAGATCGGATATTCCCGAAACATCACAGAAAGTATTTGTTAAATTCAATTGACCACAGCGCGAAGCAATCTGAGCATAAGTCGGACGCTCGTTAAAAATCCCGTCGTTGTTTGAATCAAAGCCGGATGTGATATTAAAAGGTCTGCCCGAATTTGCAATAATAAAAGGGCTTAAACGAATGTTCCACGGCAGTCCAAAATTTCCGCCGATGATGAAAAAATGTCTGATGTCAGCACTCGAACGTCCGTATTCTCCGCTCAAATCATAGCTGTAAGCCGGAAAACTGCCCGATCCGTCCGCATCGCTTTTGGTTAATCCTAAACTGTAATTTCCGAAAACCGAAAAATTACTGTTTAGGAAAGAGCGGAAATTAATGTTCAAACGATTTGAATTAACAACACCGCTCGATTCATATTGATAAATATTTCCCGATGTCGGGTCAGGACGCAATGAGTTATTACAATTCTGAAAATTAGGACAAACCGGCGCGTTGATATTTCTCGCACGCAATTGATGAAGCGTTCTCGAACCGATATAACTCGCGCTCAAAGTAATCTTCGCCGGAAGTTGTCTTTCAACGCTGAAAACGGTTTGAATCGTATAAGGCGATTGAATATTATCGTCAAGCAGACGAATCGTATTAGTCAACGGACTGAATTGAGAAACCGATGGTACATTTGTTACGCCGTTCAAACTAAATGTCGGCTGACTCAAAAGCGCAATTGACTCGACACCAATATTACTAATGACGTAATCGAATTGTTGTGATCCGTCAAAACGATTGGCATTTAAGGTTAAATTATCGCTGATTCGGTCGTAAAAAATACCGATGCCGCCACGAAATACCGTTTTCGGCGCACGCGCACCGCCTGCGCCGGGTGAATAGGCGAAAGCCAAACGTGGCGCAAAATTAAAATTATCGCTGACGTTATTTTGATATTCATAACGCAAGCCGCCGCTCAAAGTTAAACCCGGATTTACGCGCCAATCATCACCGATAAATAAACCGACATCTGTTTGTTGAACTGATGCCAACGGATTGCCTGAAGTAATCTTAAATTGGTTCGGATTAAAACGCGGATCGGTATTTCCCAAAAGTTTTTGACGATATTGTTCAAGCGGACTTATTGCCGGAGCGAGAATACAATTAGCCGGCGGATTGGCAGCCTGACAAGCAGGGTTTGCCGTATCAATAACCCCCGGCACACCGGCAAAAATAAATGTTCCGCCATAGTTCGATTCCGAACGATCTTCCAGCCAATTACTGCGAAGTCTGATACCAAATTTAACCGAATGTTGGGAATTTTTTCCTAAAGCGGTCGTCGTATAGTTTTGCAATTCAATGGCATTTTCGTTTGTAAAATTAAAACCGACCTGTGCGCCGCCGCCGGTAAATGCAGCAGAAACATTGATTGTCGGAATTGTATTATCGCCGTTTATTTCACGGCGGCTGTTTTCATATTCAAATCGTGTTTCGTTGACGGTTTTGGCATTAATGACCATTGTTTCCGTCAATCTGACTTCGTGATCACGACTCGTTGTTTGATATGCCCGCGAAGGCAATGAAGTATCGCCGATTCCTTGATTATCCGAAGTATTGCGTGAAAAACTATACCGCGCAACCAGAGTGTTTTTATCGTTTATCTGATAATCGAGGCGCGGACTGATTTGAAAACGCCGTGTCGGAATCGTGAATTCCTGATTAAACGGAATAACATTAAAACTAGAATCGAGAATCTGAGCATTGACTAATGAACCGTTATCAATTTGTCTGTTACTTACATCAATAAAGAACGAAGATTTTCCTTTCTGAATCGGACCGCTGACGCTTCCGCCGAAAAATCGTGTTTGGCTGGCGGCGCGATTGACGGCAAAAGGATTGCGCGAGTTCAGACTTTCGTCATTAAAATTAAAAAATGCCTGTCCGCGAAATTTATCCGAACCGGGTTTGGTTAAAATTTCAATTCTGCCGAAACCTAAACGATCATATTCTGCCGAAAAAGGATTTGAATTGATGCGGATTTCGCGGATTGATTCCTTTGGCGGAAGTTGTCCGCCGGTGAAACCGTCAATATATATCTGTCCACCGTTCGGTCCCGATGAAGGTCCGGCTAAAGCCTGCAAAGCCGCTTCGAGTTCGTCCGGGTCGTCCGGCAAAGCGTCTAAATCTTCGGCTTTCAAAACGGTTGCGCTCAAATTGCTGTCGGCATCGGTTGAAAGTTGTCCCGGCGTTCCGACCTGAACCTGTTCTTCCAAACCTTCAACAGTCAAAGCGACCGAGATTTGTTGGCGTTGTCCGGCTTTAACTTCGACTTGCGGCTTTTCGAAAAACGCAAAGTTTTCGGCAAATACGCGAACGATGTAATTTCCCGGCGCGAGTCCTGTAAAGGTAAATGCGCCGTCTTTATTTGAAGTTGTAGTTTTTTCCTTGCCTTCGGAATCAATCGCGGTAACTCGTGCGCCGACAACTATTGCTCCGAGACTGTCTTCAACCTGCCCGTTCAAACTTCCCGTTTGTTGGGCAAAGACAGCGGTATTTATAAGTATTGTAAAAAGGCTGATTGTTAATAATAACTTTATATTTTTCATTTTTATAAAATGTGAAGATAGAAGAAAAAAACTTTTTTGATATGAAAAGTTATAGAAATTAAGTTTTTTCAGCTTCTATCTTCAAGATTCCTCTCTCTGCTAATTTTTTACGGGATTTTTTATGGAATTCCAAATCCGCCGTCATCAAGTCCTGGAATATTAATGTTTTGACCGCCCTGACCGCCGCGACCGCCGCGACCACCAGCCATTTGCGGTGTTTTCAAAAACGGTTCAACACCTGATAAAAGTTTGATTGCTGTAATTTTATCGGCATTTGCTGTCTTTGAACTAGAAACGGCGATCATATCGCCGACCTTCAAATCGGCAACCGTGATATTCGGAAAGCGTTCGAGCATTTCGTCAATCGAACCGCCACCGCCGCGCATTCCGCCGCCTTGTCCCATTCCGTTCGGTCGTCCTTCACCTTCACCTGCGGTATTTCCCTGCGGTGGACGATTTCCCTGTCCGCCGCCATTCGGAGGTTGTGCACCACCAGAACGCATTGCTTGCATCATCGCCAGTCTTTGTGCCATTTCCGCCGGAAATTGTTTGAGAACCGAAGTGTTCCCGATCGCGATTATGACGGGCTTTTTGGTTTGAATATCGCTTACTGTAACTTCGTTTTTTTCAACATCAATGGACGTTACAGTTCCGGCTGTCGTTTGAAATGCGCCGGTTACGATTTCTTCTGCCTTAAATGTATTATTTTCGCCTTTGTCTCCAAGTGCGCGAATCATATCGCCGGAACTGATTTCGCCTAGACTACTGGCTTTCGCTTCGCTAAATTTAATCGAATTCGGAACGTAGCGATGAAATTGGGCATCATCCTTCGGGGTAAGAGTAGTTTTTGTTTCGCCGGCAATACCTTTTGTCGAAACTACAATTTCTTTGGTTGCCGGATCAACGGAAAGAACTTTGCCTGAAATTCCGCGAGTTTTCCACTCTTCGCTTTCCTTGACTTGTCTTTGTGCAATGTCGGATTTCGTCATCAAATAGACGGTTTTTGCCGGAATCGTTTTTTTATCTGCTGAAACCGCTCCGGTCACAAGAAGTTTATCGCCGACTCCGACTTCGGAAAATTTCGATTCGACAGCGGTTTTTAAACTCGGATTTTCCGGCGAAACTTTTTTAAAAGCGGTCGTATCCGATAAAGCAACTTCGATTACTCCATCTTTTGTATTTAAGACAATTTTTGAAGCGGTCAATGAAGTAACTTCGCCACCGGCAAAATTCGGTTTGATACCGACATCGGCTTGCGCTTTTACGCTTGTGAAAACACCCGCAAAAATAATAAATAAAGCTGATAATATAAATAATTTACGCATTTTAAATTCTTTCCTTTGGATAAAATTCTAACGATTATTATACGTTTTTGATAATAAATTGGTTGCTTACTGAAATAACTCAGTAAAAACGTAGATTCTATATTAAAAGTTCAGTGTTTTGTGTAAAGATTTGTAAATGTTTGCAAGGATTTAGAAGTAACCGGGAATTGGTGAGAATTTTCTTGAGAATAGACGCTATTCAGATGTTTTTTCTTCGGCAAAAGCAACTTCACCTTTTCGGCGTTTATTTTCCAAAAAAAAGAACTTGAAATAGCTATACATTGACCAGCAAGCCGTAATTACGGCAACCCACAGCGCACCCCGACCGACCAAATAACCAAAAACCTTCCAATCATTAGAAGTTAAACTAAGCGAGAAAAGATGGTTGAAGGCAGTATGAACTTCGGCGACTTCCCAAAAACGGAAAGACGGCAAAACCCAACCGAAATTTGAAACCGGGGGATCGCCTGTTGCGCCTGCAACAAGTAAAGCGACAATCGCCACACATTGCGCCCACATTTTTATCTTTCCGACTTTTTGTGCAGAAATAACAATACCTTCTGTTGCCGCAATCGAACGCAATCCCGTTACAATAAATTCCCTGCCGAGAATGATAACTACAGCCCAAGCCGGCGCGAGATGCTTTTCGACTAAAACGATCAAAGCGGCGGAAACCAGAAGTTTATCGGCAATCGGATCAAGCAACGCACCCATTTTGGAAACTTGATTTCTTGAGCGAGCGAGATGTCCGTCTAAAATATCCGTGAATGAAGCAATAAGAAAAATAACAATGGCAAAGGCATAACCCTGAATGCCAAACCATTTTTCGGAAACCGGAGTCAATAAAACAACCACCAAAAGCGGAACAATGACTATGCGTGTTAATGTTAGATAATTAGGTAAATTCACGTTTTTCGGTGCTTTCTTAAATATCTACAAGTGTAGATTTCAAAAGCAATTCGTGTCAAGAATTCATTTTTGATTGGTAACATTAATTCAAGCTAAAATATAAAATATAAAAGGCAAAACTTAAGACAAGTTTTACCTTTTGTATTTTAGCCTCTATCTTTTCTGTTTAAGGCTGCATAAAACCGAGATTAGTATTAGAGAAGCGAGAAATATTCGGGAAAACCGTTGTCATATCTCCCGCCGGTAATCCATACCAACTCGCCAGAGTTGCCGCATATTGTTCGACAGAAGTTGTCGGAATCCAACGTCCGCGAGCAGACGAATTACTGTCGGCATCATCGGGACCGTTGAACGTCAGTGTCGGAAAAGGAGTTCCGTTTGAAGTATTTGTTCCATAAAAATTTCCGCCTAAAACCGAACCACCCAAAACAAATACGTGATTGCCCCAAGCGTGGTCGCTGCCGACTGTGCCGCCAGAACCTGCCGGATTAAACGTGCGCGAAAAATCAGTCATTGTAAAGGTCGTTACATCATTTGATACGCCCTGTGTAACCATTTCATCATAAAAAGCCCGCGCCGCCTGACTTAATTGTGAAAGCAAATTTGCCTGATCGTTCAACTGATTATTATGTGTATCAAAACCACCGATTTGGCAATAAAAAATTTGCCTGTTGATACTTAATTCGTTTCGCTTTTTAATCAAACGCGCAACTTGTTTTAATTGTCTTCCGATACTCGTATTCGGAAAAGTAACCGTAACTTCCTGAAACGTAGCTAAAGCGGAATTTGCCGCAATCGCCTGATCGGTTACGGCACTCGCCGCTTTGATGTATTGTTGACTCAAATCCTGCGTCCGCAATTGATTAAAAGCAGTTAAACGGGCTTGATTAGTAGTGCTGGTGCTGTAGCCGGCGGGGTTTAAAACCTGATTCAAACCTGTCGCCGAATCTCTGATTGCCAGCGGCAAGGTCGTTTGCCCGGAAGTGAAGAGTTGTGCGCCATTGATCGAAGTAATCATCGGCAGTAAACCACCCGGATTGCTTCCCGCAGTCATTCTATCGGAAGTTCTGCCGCCCCAACCCGTAAACGAAGCTGTATCCGAGCGTCCGCCTTGAAACTGCGAAACCTGATCGGAATGCGAAAATAATTGAAACGGTTTCGGCACGGAATTGGCTTGATATTGCGCTTTCGTCATCGGTGCAACCAAAGTTCCGACATTAGTTACAACAGCCATTTTGCCTTGTGCCCAAAGTTCGTGAATACCGTTGTTGATTCCGCCCGTGACCGTTCCCAAACCCGGATGAAGTCCGTAGTTCAGATTACCGATACGGGGCACAGAAATCGGCAGCAAAGTATTTTGAGCTAAAGCCAAACCTTGTGTGATCCTGCCTGCACTATAATTTGCATAATTGCTGACTGAAGAATCGCTGTGATTTGGAATAACGGTATTATTCCCGTCATTCCCGCCGGACATAAAGATACAAACCAAAGCTTTATAATTTCCGCCTTCGGAAGTTGCATCAATTTGATTGTCATCTACTTTTTGCGCCAAAGCATTCATTAAACCGAAATGTTCGACCTGTGTTGCCAACGCCGCCATTCCCAACGCACAACCGGATTTTGTGATAAATTCTCGTCTTGATTGTTTCATATTTTTTTACCTCTGCACCTGATATTGCGACGAAGTCACAACCAAATAAATTGCCTGTTGAGCGCGTGCCTGCGGCGTATTAGCCGCAACCGCAGTAACGGCTGTTAAAATCGTGTTTCGCATCTCTGTTGACATCGTTCCGTGTAGCAATCTCGTATTTAATGCATCCATAAGTTGATTTCCCGTTGGATCATTTTGAGCAAGTTGTGTCATTTCGCTCAAATCAATTGAAGTTCCGTTCGGAGAGTCGGTAGATGTATTAATTCTGGAAAAGGCAAAGGTGTTTCCGACATTTGCCCGTCCGATTGAAGTTCCGGTCGTCATCAGATTAAATTCAGGACCATTCAAAGCAGTTCCCGGAATTGTGTAATCCGGCGAATAATAGTTGAAAACGGTCGGTGAATAAAAAGGATTTTGTCCGATTCCGTTAGCCGTGTTTGCAATAACACCGTCGCTTAGTCCAGCACCGTTTGCCGAGAGAACATTGAATTGACGTAAAAAGTTAGTCATAAATTGAACGGGTTCGCGCAATTTACCATAAGTCGGACTTGTTTTCACATCGCCGCGTGCTTCGGGATCAAGCAGTATGGCTTTAACTACCGCTTTCATATCTCCACGCACGCCGAAACCGTTATCTTTAAATACCGCAGAAATACGACCGACATACGCCGGTGTCGGATCGCTTGTCACGAGATGCTGAATAAGAAGTCGGCTGACAAACGGCGGAACATTGGGATGATAAAAAATATTATCCAAAGTTTTATCGAGCGAATCGTTTGCGTAAGTTCGGCGGGCATCGTCGGTTGTGCAGTTTGTGCAGGCTGCAATCGCCGGATTCGGTGCGCCGGAATAATTAAATAAGGTTTTTGCCGTTTGATCGTGATTGTTCGGTGTAACCAAATACATCGGGTCTTTGTAATTGACCGTATTCGTAACTGCGCTCGGACATGCCGGATTTGTTCCGTTATTACAAAAAGACCATCCGGTGAATACTTTTGTAAAATTATTTACCGTCGTTTGATCATAAGTCGGAATCGGCTGATTATTGGCATCGAGTTTTAATGTTCCGTTATCATTCAACATAAATAAGCCGACTGTAAATAGCTGCAAAATTTCTCGCGGATAATTTTCGTTCGGACTATTTCTGGTGCTTCGCACCATATCGAGGTATTCACCCATCGCCGGATTTAGAGTCATTTCCTTCATCAAATTCCGGTAATTTCCGAAGGCATTGTTGGACAAAATTTTATGATACGTGATCATATGGCTGGGTTGCTGAATACTGAAACCGGAAGTTACCCAAATCTGACTCAATGCCCACGAAACTTTATGTTTCAATTGAGGCTCACCGTAAAGGGCTTCCGTGAAAAACCATTTCTGAACCGGATACATCGAGTAAAAGTCCCTATTACAAATGCGGCGTTCTTCGGAATTAGAGGCAAACATACCGCATCCATTTGTAACATTACCGGCATCACTGTTTCTCAAAGGAATATCAGGATACGGATTTCCAACGCTCGGATATTGGGCATTTAATTGTTCATTGAGCCAGATTCGCAAACCGATTCTTCGGACTCGCTGATCCAGAGCCGTCGTTGGTCCGAAGGTCGCTTGTTCCAACATTCTGATTCGGTCGCCCGAATATCGGTAGCCGACATAATCCGTTGTCGGTGTTGAAAGCGTTTCGGGTTTATTTGCAAAATTCTTTAAAGGTGTCGGAACTGCGTCTGCGACTTCCTTCAAATCTCCGCCCGTTCTGCCGAGTCCGAGTTTGACCGTGTTGCTGACAAGTCCACGCCACGTCAAGTTGATAAAAATATCGCCGTTTGCTTCCGGCGCTTCCCAATAACCGATTTCATCCTTTAACAAAACAGTTACGGCATAAATCCATTCCTGTCCTTTCAAAGGCTGTAAGTCCAAAACCGGAAAACGATATTTTCTGCCTTTTGCATCTTCGGCATAAACCCGAAAAGCATCAGCATCTTCGCCTTTTATCAGATCAACATTGGTTACGAATAATCTAACCTTTGAATCATAACGAAAGGCTTTTGATTGTGTTTGACGCGACTTTGTATTTGAAACTCCGAGTTCATTCGTCAACGCACGAATTGAATCGGATTCACTGATCAAAATCGGTGTCGGCGAATTCGGATTCGGATCATCTTGCGATAATGCCGGAAATACGAACAGAAACGTAAAAATTGATGCGCTTAAAATTTGCCAAAGCAAGCGCGATTTTCTGCTTCCCATTATTCAATCCTCCCAGTTTTCCAACTGATTTTTAAATTTGTAGTTACCTAAAAGAAGAAACAACGCAGTTTGTCATTGTTATACAGCTAGTTTATATTTTTCTGATTAAAAAATACAAGTTAAATTTTCGTTTTTGAATATTTTTATTAAAAAGACCAAAATATCTTTTCAATATTTGGTTAGACGTTAAGCGTTTTTGTTTAGTCTGAAAAATGTAAAGAAATGTAAAGAAAAATTTATGACAAAAATAATTTATCTGGAAACGCCCGAAAATTTCAGCTTTCGCCACACCGTTTACAGCCACGGTTGGAGCGAACTTTTGCC
>JBBSAX010000091.1:0-18862 GCA_038251885.1 Pyrinomonadales bacterium
ACTTAGAACATTAGCCGACATCATCTTAAATCGGCAGAACTGTCAGAATAAAAAAGCCCAATTAGAAAATTTTGGAGATGACTTTGACAGTCTGATGATAGCATTAAAACATCTTAACTTTTTATGAGAAAGCCCTGTATTTGCACATTATTAATCTTTGAAAGGTCCAAGGAAACGAACGCCGTTAAAATGAATCAAATGCGAAGGTGCATCTGCCGTCCAGACTTCTGTTTCCCAAGCGATTTCGCTCAAATAACGAGCCATCAACGAGCGGTTCGGAAAAGCGGTAACAAAAACTAATCCGGCTGAACTGTTGGCAAAAAGATTCTTTAATTCTTCGTGTCGCTTGCCGTCAACCGGACCGTGAGAAGTTACTGCTTCGACTAAAATCAGCCAATTTTTGTCAGGATAATAAATAACGACATCAGGCATTTTCCTGTGAGAATCAATCGAAACATTTAATTTGGAAAGCGTTTCTTGGTCAAAATATCCCCACTTATTTCCTGTGTCGCCGACATAAATAAGGACTCCGCCGGGAACAAATCTTTCCGCAAATTCTTCGATAATTGCTTTAATCAATTCGCTATGTGAACCCGGTGTAAGCAAAATTCTTTCGTTTTGGGAAAGTGTTATCGGTATTCGATTTAGATCTCTTTCGCGTGCGTAACGAGTTGCTAATGATTGTCGTTTGGAAAAATAATCTTCCAATTTTACTCCCCAATCATCAGTTTCAAAGGAACGAAGCAAATCCAGCGTGAGCGATTCAATTTGATAAACGGCTTTCGGACTATTTACTGGGCGAAGCAAATCATCAGGATTGTATAAGGCAATTCCAGCACTCACAAATTGGTGCATAGTTTGTCGCCGTATTGTCTCACGAGTGTTAGGTGCGTAATCTTTTTGGTAATGTTGACGAATCCAATCCATTATCGGAGTTATCCCGATTAAAGGCTTTTCTGCCTGATGCCAGTTTTTTTCGGGTGTGAGGTTTAGAATTGCCAACAATGATAAAGCCGATCTTTCATTTTGCTGAGGTCGAGGCAATTCAAGTATTGCTAAGATTTTTAAAGCATCTTCGATATTTTTGTGCATAAATGTTAAATCAGAGTTTTCAGCTTCTCGTCAATTGTTTCTTGACTCGGATTTCCTTGTTTTTTAGACCAATTCCCTAATATTTTCAAAACAGTTAAATCAGGATATTTCAATTTTCTCAAATCAGTCGCATTTACTTGAGTATGACCACTAAAACGCCGAAAGTATTGGTCAACAAAAGTTGAGTTAAGATAAGCTGCTAAACCGTATGCAAGCTCTTCGGTAATACCTTTTTTTCTAAAATGAAGGACATTAAGGTGATTTTCAAAACCAAATGCGACTGATTCAGGCGAAAAGTTGGGATTTACAACGCTGGCGTAAATTCGCCGCTTTTGCTCTTTAGAAGAAAAACGTCTAACGACCGTATAGAAACCTTTCGAGTATAACCATTTTTCAGTTGATTTATTAAAAGTTATGGCGTTAGGTTTTTTCCAATTTGTTTTTGGATATTCGATAGAGTTATCAACAAAATGTCCCGGATATAGAAGCGGAACTGTTCCGACTTCGGGCATTTGGCGAATATGTTCTTTAACTCGAAAATCTACAACCGGACCGGTTGAAACTTCAATAAAAAAATCTGAAAGAGATTTATTAAAAGCTGAGGATGTTTCGAGCAAACAAGTTTCAGTCGAAGTAGGAACGTGAATAAAACGCTCGACATCATCTTGATGAACAATTTGGTCAAAACTTTTTGGATAGCTGACAAAATCTGAAAATGTATCATCTGTTGAGGTGGATATAATTACGTCGCCTTGGATTCCGTTTTTCTCAAGGTGAATAATTACATTTTCCTGCAAAACATTGTTATCGCTAAACGCTTTATTTCTTGCGTCGAAAAGATGAATTTGACGAATTGCAGATTTTTGCAGAATCAGATTACGAAAACTTTGATAATATGTGCCATTACAAAAACTTCTGGGAATTATGGTAACTAACTGTCCGCCTTCTTCTAATAATTCCAGTGCCAAAGCGACAAAAGCCGAATAGAGATTAACGGTTTCGATTCCGACTTGGCGAAGCAGATGACGATGATAAGAATCACTCGAAATTTTTCGATAAGGAGGATTTAAGATAGCGTGTGTGAACAACTTTCTTCTGCCTGAAAGTATAAGATTTACAGTGCTTTCAATAAAATCATCAGCTAAAATTCGTGCGGCAAAATCCAGATTCGGATTTAGTATTTCATAACAGGAAAAAATATTTTCTAATTGTTCACGAAAATTTGCATCTATTTCGTATGCTTCAATTTCAATCCGGTTGAATTTATGATTTTCTAAAAATGCACTCGATAACGAACCGATTCCCGCTCCAGCATCTAATAAACGACAACGGTTCGAGTTGCTATGAGCAAAAAGCGAAGCCATAAACCTTGCCACCGTCGCAGGAGTCATAAATTGCCCCAAACGAGATTTCTCTTCAACATCTAATTTTGCTGAAACATCCAGTCGAATTTTGTCTAAAGTCTTTAGCAAACCTATTTCTCCACTAACAGAATTTTATTTTACAACTTGTTTGATTAACTCATAGCTATGTTCAATGATGCTCCTTCGACCCATCAGGCAAATTCCCTTGATAAATCTCGCTTCCTTTATCAACAAATTCCTTCGCCTTTACCTCGAGTTAATTGAGGCGAATCAACTCTATTTATCAAGCGGAAAATATCGCTCTTCAATCACGCCAAAATGATGAATTTGATGTGAAATGACGACAAAACCCATTGCCCCAATAGACATTTCGTATTCATAAAATTTGCAGGTTGTCTCCAAAATTTGCGGGTTAAAAGTGTCGAACAACGCTTTCGTTGCAACGCGAACCGCACGGAGTTCGGCTATTAATTGCTCCAACGGCAGTTCATCGGAATTTGAATTCGCTGCCATGATTTTTTCTTCGTGACCTTCAGGCACAGTTCCTTCACAGCGTGCAAAAAGAATCGTCCGGTAACACCAAATGCGTTCCCAGTCGGTTAAATGATGAATGATTTTATTGACCGACCATTTGCCGTCTTGGTATGTTTTCAAGCCGATTCGATTCAGTTTGGCAATGTCTAAATCGCTAATTTGTTTGAGACTCTTATCAAAAGCGTCGGAAAGTTCGATGTCGTCAACTAAATTGATGTAGCGTTCAAAATATTCGGGTAGTGTTTTAATGTCTGATCTTTTCATAATTTATTTGCTTGATCTTAGTCTTACACACTAAGAAATCAATGATGCTCTTTCGCCCCATCAGGCACATTCCCCTGATAAATCTCACTTCCTTTCTCAGTAAATTCCTTCGCTTTTTCAGCCGGTCCGACTGCTATTTTATTCGGCTCTATGAATTACCGTCTTCTCCTTTTTTGGTTTTGGCATCGGCAATTCTTTTACCGAAATTCTGACCAACTCGCTTAACCAATCTCTATCTTCAATTTTTTCCTCAATTAGAAAACTCGGTTTTGCTCCCTCGTATGGTGGTGCTTCAACCACATCGCCGATAAATTCTCGTCCTGATTTTGTTGGTTTTATGAATAACTTATTGTCGCAGATTGACCCAAACATTTTTCCATCCGAGTAAATTGCATATTCGCCAAACATCTTTTTAGCAGTTATTTCTCCGGCATTTTCAATCTGTTCTAAGACGAAATCTGCGAATTTTTGATTTGAAGCCATATTTTTTAATTATTTAGGTTAAAATGCGGGTTGTAAATTAGACCAATAATGTTGCCGAATGGGTCTTTGACGGTTGCTGTTATTAATTCGCCGCCGACGTTATACGGTTTTTCATTTTCGATTGCTCCTAAGCCAATCAATCGGTCGTAAACTTCGTGAATTTTCTCGACTCCCCAATAAGATACAACACTTTCAACCTTATCAGTTGTCGGATTTTCTTCTGGTTGAAGCCCTAATTCGTATCCGCCAATGTTGAATCCAACATAATAAGGCTCATCAAAATATGGTTCGATTTCAAATGCCTTTGAATACCAATCCGTTGCTTTTTTAATGTCGCCAACTTTGTAAATAGTTGTTCTTAGTCCTAACATAATACTCCATTTTACTGTTTGTTAATATGCTTACCGATAATGTTCAAGGGCTTATCAAGCAAATTCCCTTGATAAATCTCGCTTCCTTTATTAACAAATTCCTTTGCCTTTTTAAGACATTCCAATTGTGAGTGCTTTTTCTTAAAGCCTTCTTTGTGATTTGGTATTAAAGTAAATCGGTTGGATTAAATTCGCCGTCAGAACCTGTTTTGGAATTAGAAATTTGAAATGTGTTTTCTACTCTCCAAACAACTAAAATATTTTCGGCTGAACAAAACTCAATTATTTCATTGTCAGGTTTACTGGAAAAAACAATTATTTCTCTAATCTTGTTATACCCCATTTGCTTGTGAATGATTGAAAACTTGTAATACTTCAACTGTCCTACGCCTTTTACTGTCTGTTTTTCTTCATCCGATGCAGTTGGCAAAATAGTCTTAACTTCGTAGAGCAAAGCTGAATCATCTCTTACGGCAAGACAATCAAATTTCCCTTCAAATAGTTTGAAACCGTGTCGGGCATTAAGTTTCGCAAGCAGTCTTACAATTGCTTGATGTTCCGCCAAACGTCTTTGTCTAATCCTAATTGCATCTGCAAGATCAATGCTAACAGAAGTAATGATATTAAGATTAGGATTCTTGGCGATGTTTTCTACATCAGTTTCCCTGTATGATTTTCTTGTTGGTTTTTCTTCCGTCGTAATCTCATCTTCCGTGATTACGAGTCGTCCAATTGGATAAGCCCTATTACCCGCTCTTTCGATGTCGCCCAACTGTTCTGCTATTCCAGGTAGAATTTTTACGGCATTCGCCGCCATTGAATCTTTTGTTCCAGTGTCGGCAATAATTTCAAAAATCGTTTTTTGAGCCAACTGAAAAATACGTTCAAATTCTTCTTCCGAATCATTTTCGGCTTCCAATGCCAGCATTAATTTCGGTGTTTCAATTCCTGGGAACGTATTCACTAATTTCAACAAGATTCTGTATGGATGACTAATCTCACCATCCGTTCCTTCAAGCCCTAACTGTAACAAAGCATTTTTCCAAAGTTCTTTACGAAAATTTTCAGAGTTTTTTTGTAATAGCTGAGTTGCCGCAGGGCTGAGTTTAGCGGTCTTATCGGAAAAAACTGTAATAAAACCCAACAATTCAAAGAGCCGCCTTATATCCCTTGAAACTGTTAAGTATCCTCTGTTTGAGGCAGGTTTTTCTTTTTCTCTGAAAAGAAACTCTTCAATGGAAAGAGATTTATCTCGATAAGTATAAATTCCTTCTCTAGTTAAGTTTTCTCCGAAATTTTCATCGGTTAATGGTGTTTGATTTTGAATAAGTTGTTTTGCAACGTCTAATGCGTTGAACAATTTTTCCAAGTCATTAAATTGATGGGGGAAATTTTTCATCTTTCAAATGTGGCTGTTTTAGCCAATTGTTTTCTTTTCGGTAAAATTTCTTCTAATCGTTTATTAGCTATTTCAATATAATTATGGTTAATTTCTGTTGCTAAAAAACTTCTTTCGTTAATAATACTGCTCACACATTCTGAACCACTTCCTGCAAACGGAATAAATACAATATCTTTCGGATTGCTGAAATGTTTTATAATTCTGTCGCAAAGTGCAAGCGATTTTTGAGTTGGATGTGCCACTTTTTCGTGTTCAAATCGCTTACCTGCAAGTGTTGGAAATTGCCAAACATCTCCAGCTAATCTTCCTTCTGGGTTCGGTGTCCAAACTTTCCCGTTTTTTGTGATTTTATTTTTTAATCGTTCCTGACTTTTATATGGCTCACGAATTTCGTGGAAAGTAAAACTATCTGTTTTACTAAACCATAAAAGCGGTTCATAAAATGCGTTTAGTGTTTTATATCCAGAAAAACCATTTTCGTAATTCCAAATAATTTGCCGTCTATAACGCATACTTCTTTCGTAAAGATGGCATTGTAAATAACACAAATAATGATGAATGCCGTAAATGAAAATATTCCCGCTTGGTTTGAGAATACGAATACTTTCATCAATCCATTGTTTACTCCATTTGAGCCAATCCTGCACCTCTTCCCAATGGTCGCTTTTATTGCCAAAATCCTTTTTCAGATTGTAAGGCGGGTCGGCAATAATCAAATCAATTGATTCCGGCTCTATTCCTTGCATAAAAGTTATGCAGTCTTGTAGGTATATTTTATTTAGTTTTTTCATCTTTTGGTTTTTGCAGTATTAAAATATATTGATGATGAATATTTTCAACATATGAAAATGGATAGCCGTATGGAAAAAGTTTTTTTGCATTTTGAATCAATACTTTTATTCCCTTTAGTTGAAAACGCTTTTTGAGTTTTCTGTTTGTAAGTTTATTCATTAAATCAGAATGAAACGAATAAAACTCAGATTTGTGTCTAAAATCACTGACAACAATACACAAATACTTTCCGGACTTTAACAAATCGTAACAGTTGAAAAATATTTTTGAAAGTTCGTCTAAAAACTTGTCATAATCTGCAATATTGCCTAAGTCATTTTCATTTTCGCTATATTTTGTTTCGTGTCCGTTTATTACCCTTTCTTTTGCTTTATGATCTTTCTTGTCAAGAATATTCCAATAAGGCGGAGAAGTAACAATGAAGTCAAAAAAGTTTTTGTCAAATAAGTTTTTGAGTTCTCTACTGTCTCCACAAATCAAATGTTTTTCGTCTAATTCAAGATTTGATTCTTCTTTCAAACGTTTTTTAGCTATTTCACACCATTTTTCTGAAAGTTCAATTCCAAAGCCTTCTCTTTCTAGTTCTACACAAGCCTTAATAGTTGAGCCAACGCCTGAAAACGGGTCAAGGACTTTTGCATTTTTCTTTGTGAAGAAACGCATCAATTTAGTAACGTCTGTAAAAGAAAAAGGTGCTGGGTGCATTTTTTCATACTTTGCATCAGGGCTGGATGCACCGAGACCTTTTTGATAGAAAAAACTTTTAGTGTCCTGAATCCATTCGGAAGCGGTCAAATCGTTTAATTCGTTTCTTTTATCAACTAATGTGCTGGTTGGTTTTTCTATTATTAGTGTTTCAATCATTTTGTTTTGATTTTAGATGAATACTTTTTTTCTGTAATTTTCAATTCGTTTAGGTCACTTTTGTAATATTTCCAATGTAATATTTCCAAAATTCAATGATGCTCCTTCGCCCCATCAGGCAAATTCCCTTGATAAATCTCGCTTCCTTTATCAACAAATTCCTTCGCCTTTTCAGCCATTCCGACGGCGAGTGCTTTTTCTTCTGCGAGATTTTGTTCTTTGGCGTATTCGCGGACATCTTGGGTGATTTTCATTGAGCAGAAATGCGGTCCGCACATTGAGCAGAAGTGGGCGAGTTTGGCACCTTCGGCGGGGAGCGTTTCGTCGTGGAATTCTTTGGCGATGATCGGGTCTAAAGCCAAGTTGAATTGGTCTTCCCAACGGAATTCAAAACGGGCTTTGGAAACGGCGTTGTCGCGGATTTGGGCGGCGGGATGACCTTTGGCTAAATCTGCGGCGTGGGCGGCGAGTTTGTAGGTAATTACGCCGTCTTTGACATCTTTTTTGTTGGGCAAACCGAGGTGTTCTTTCGGCGTAACGTAGCAGAGCATCGCCGTGCCGAACCAGCCGATCATTGCCGCACCGATTGCCGATGTGATGTGGTCAAAACCGGGAGCGATGTCGGTCGTCAAAGGTCCGAGCGTGTAAAAAGGAGCTTCGCCGCAAATCTCTAACTGCTTGTCCATATTCTCTTTAACGAGGTGCATCGGGACGTGACCGGGACCTTCGATCATCGTTTGCACGTCCATTTCCCAAGCGATTTTCGTCAATTCGCCGAGCGTTTCGAGTTCGGCAAACTGAGCCTCGTCGTTCGCATCGGCAATCGAACCGGGACGCAAACCGTCGCCCAAACTGAACGCGACATCATACGTCTGCATAATCTCGCAAATCTCTCTAAACCTTGTGTATAAAAAACTTTCTTCGTGATGTGCCAGACACCATTTCGCCATAATCGAACCGCCGCGAGAGACAATTCCCGTCGTCCGTTTCGCCGTCAAAGGAATATGTGCGAGGCGAATTCCCGCGTGAATCGTGAAATAATCAACGCCTTGTTCGGCTTGTTCCAAAAGCGTGTCGCGGTAGATTTCCCACGTCAAATCTTCGGCTTTTCCGTTCACTTTTTCGAGTGCCTGATAAATCGGCACAGTCCCAATCGGCACGGGCGAATTTCGCAAAATCCATTCCCGCGTGGCGTGGATATTTTTGCCCGTGGACAAATCCATCACCGTATCCGCACCCCACAAAGTTGACCAACGCATCTTTTCGACTTCTTCTTCAATCGAACTCGTAATTGCACTGTTTCCAATGTTTGCGTTAATTTTGACAAGGAAATTTCGCCCGATAATCATCGGTTCGGATTCGGGATGATTGATGTTATTCGGGATAATCGCCCGACCGCGAGCGACTTCTTCACGGACAAATTCGGGTGTCACAAACTTCGGAATCGCCGCTCCGAAAGATTCGCCTTTGTGCTGATGATAAAGCGATGAACGATCATCAATCTGCTCATTCGCCATCGTTTCAAACGCGATTTTTCGCCCCAAATTTTCCCGAATCGCCACATATTCCATCTCCGGCGTGATAATTCCTTGCCGTGCGTAATACATTTGCGAAACATTTTTGCCCGCTTTCGCACGAAGCGGCGGACGTTTCAACGCGGGAAATTCTTCGAGTTTGGTGTGTTCCTTGAGCTTCGCCACATCTTCCGCACCTTTGGTCAAATAGCCGTTATCCTGCGGCAAAATTTCGCGTCCGACATATTCCTCGACATCGCCACGCCCGATAATCCATTCACGCCGCAAAGTCGGCAAACCCTCGCGGACATCGCATTTCACTTGGCTGTCCGTATAAACGCCGCTCGTATCATACACACGCACCGGCGAATTTTCTTCGAGTTCGTCCTCCATATTCCGCGTCGGACTCAAAGCAATCTCACGAAACGGCACATTCAATTCAATCTTTTGTCCATTTTGCGTGTCGCCGTTAGTCGTCACATAAATCTTGTTTGAATTTGGAAACTTAATTTCGTCGCTGGTTAATTCTTGTATATTTTTTTCACTCATTGTTTTTCTCCCTTCGTCGGTATTATCCGCATCAGGTTTTTAGCGTAATGTTCTCATCGAACAACTCTCAGCATTAAATATGCTCCGCTGAAAACTTTTGCTTGTTTCTATTTTTGAATAAATTATCTAAATTCTCAATCTGACAAGTGTTTTGGCTTAACAATTTGTCGTATTTTCTCTACAATTCAGATAACAAATGGCTGATATTGCAAAAACAATTTCTGTTATCAATCAAATGATGGCAGACAGTATAATAGAAAACTATGCGCTTGGCGGTGCGACTGCCGTAATTTTTTACACCGAACCGATTGCAACTGAAGACGTTGATATTTTCGTTCACTTAAAACCCGGCGGAAATCCGTTTATGGAATTTCAGCCGATTTTTGATTATTTGAAAAATAAAGGTTATAAAATGCAGGGCGAGCATTTTTACGTCGAAGGCTTTCCGGTGCAGTTTCTGCCGACGGGCAAAGATTTGATTGATGAAGCGATCACCGAGGCGAATGAATTTGTCTTAAACGATGATGTAAAAGTTCGCGTAATGACTCCCGAACACCTCGTCGCCATTATGCTCGACACGGGACGCGAGAAAGATTTCGGGCGAATAAGTTTTTTTCTCCAGCACGAAGCCGTCAACGCCGAACAATTGCAAAACATCTTAGCCGAACACAATTTAATCGAAAAATGGCAGACAAACGCCGCCAAGTTTCAAATATGAAAGCAGAAAACGCTTCGGACAAAATCGAAGAATACATCAAATCGCAAAAATCATCTTTTCGCCGACATCAGCGCGATTTACCTTTCAGCGAAAAAATGCAAATTGCCTTCGCCCTCGCCGAACGCGACAAAACCATCCGCCGCGCCGTTCTTCTGCCCAAACAAAAAAAGGAAGATAAATAATCTACCTTTCGTCTGCTTTAACCACTTCAAGTTCAAAGGATAATGTCCGTCTCAGACAAATCTTAGCTACTCGTGCAGATCTCCTGAAAACTCTTAATTAGTTTATCAATATCAATTATATTAGGTCGTTTTCTAAAATATATTCAATGCACTTTGCACTTGACCAAGCTGCATAAGGTTTTGCATTGTCAACTTTGCCTTGAGTAATATCCATTACTGATTTTACTATCAATGCTTTTGTTTTACCGTCATTGACTAACTCACAAGCTCTCGAAACAGCATAACTTTCCATTTCAAGAGCGAGAGCTTTTCGATCTTCGGTAGTGATATTTTCTTTAAAGAATCCTTCAAGATCAATAACTTGTCGGACACAGGCAATAGAACCAAAATGAACATCAATTTCGCTTGCTCTTGTTTTATCTTCGGCTCGAAGATATTGGACAATCTCTTTTTTGTTTCTTTTAAGTTTCGTTATGGAAGAATGTTCATTGCTGCTTGTTTCTAACTCTTTTCTAAAACCATGCTTGTTAGTTTTTCCCTTATCAATCGTAAAAACTCTTGTTGCAATGATAACATCGCCAATCTCAACATCATCGGGATTTCCGCCAAGAACTCCTGCCATTATTAAGAACTTTGGTTGAAACCTAAGTATAAGCTCAGTTGAAAGAATCGCGGCATCAATCATTCCTGTAGCATGTTGTGAGGCATAGACAATTGTCTTTTCAGGTTTAGAAGTTAAATGTCCAAATTCAATTAAATGTTTTTCATTCTGAACTTTACCAACCATTTTAATCATTGGTAAAACTTTTTCCATCTCATCTTCTTCTAACGCGGTAATAATCGCGTAATCACATCGCGGATATGAATTGCTTAAGCTAAATTTTATCTCACCCTCTGAATTAGAAATTTGATTGCTGGCTAATTGAATGATTTGCTTTTTTGTGTAGGTTTTGAAGATCTCAGTTTCTAAATTCGATTGAACTCTATGATATTTATGCACTTCCTTCACTTCTAAGTCTTCTAACAGTTCATCAACTATTTGCTTTTTTATTTCTCTGCTATCGCCTTCCGAAACGAACATAAAACCTAATTTAGGGTATTTTCCTTTTATTCCCTCTGAAACAAACTTTGTTATTCCGCTTATTCTCCTTGTATAAAACACATGAACAATCATAAAGACAAATTCATCGTCCGCTAACAAAGAGAATTCGTACTCAAATTGATTTCTATCTTCGACGCAAATTATACGCTTAAAGGTGGAACCCTCAGATCCAAGGCTGTTCTTGTTTGCTTCTTTGTTGTTCTCAAAGTTCTTTTTAGTATCAAATACAAATAAATTTATTTTGTTTGTTTCCATATAATTTTAGTGCAATTTAAAGGTTAAAGTTTGTATAAAACTCTGACCTACATTTTTATACCGATATTTGAAACCAAAAATATTACAGTCTGACATCAACAATAAACTTTCAGTTCCTTTGCCACTACTGAATTGTGAATTACCCTTAAATGTTTTGTTTGTTATCTGTAGCGTAAACTGGTTTTCAACAGCGGTGTCATAATTCAATCCGATCTGTGAATGAGAATTCACTTTGCAGTATTTCGTCATATTTACACCGAGTTCTTTAATTAATAATTTGTCAACATAAACCAATGGAATATTGATTTTTGCAATACTTATCTTGGGCAATTTTTCTTTTTCAAATATCGAAAATGATTTGCTTTGAAATTCTTCTTCTAAAGCTGAAATGAAATAAGACAATTCAGTTTGTGGGGTTTCAATTATTTCATGAAATAAAGAATTAAGTTCAAAATCAAGCTGAATACTGTCAATATTCTTTATGACCTTTTCTAAATTTTCGATGTCAAGAATTGATTCTTTCTTTGAAGTGAGAATTTCTTCAACTTCATTAATTCTTTTTCCGAGTGAATCTAATTGTTCAGCTACAGGAGAAAATGGTAAAAAGAAATCTTTAAAGCTCCGATAAAAACTGAGTATATGATAAATAAAGTCAGAAATTTTTATCCAAGATTTTTTAACTATCTTAATTTCATTTTCAGGAACATCGGTATGGTTTTTGATCTTAATAATAATTTCCCGACTATTGATAATTAAAGGGTTTACATTATGATTAAATGACTTACCTTCATCGTGATATTCGGGATTTCTTTGAACATCATAATGAGTTTGAAGTTTAGAAATTTGAGGTTTAAAATCCTCGCCTGATGGAAGGGAAGAAACGAAACGCAAAAACATTCGCGTTTCAGTATTATCCACCAACTCTTGTCTGATTAAATCAATAATTACTTCTTGTATTTTGCTATCAAATTTCTTTTCATTAAATTGATTATGCGTAAGAGGAAAGTAAATTAACAGCTTGTAAAAGACATAAAATAGATCAATGGGATTTGTGTCCGAGTTATTTATTTTAGTGAAGGAAATCAATTGTTTGAAAGTTCCTTCTTCTGATTCCTTAATAAGGTCTTTATCCTTAAATACAATAAAGAACAAATGAATAACATCCTTTTTGTCCCATTCATAAGTTAAGTCCTTATTAATTTCTCTATTGGACAGTAATTTACGAACAAATTTTTTAATTTCTTCAACTACATCGGGAAGCACTTTAGTAATTTTTTCATACAAATATGGTTCATAAATGAATGTTGAACAGAGCAATTCAATTTCTTTATAGTAATTTTTAGATTTTGACTCTCGTGAATACTTCTTTATAAAGTTGTTAAAAAAATCGAAACTCTCTTTATACAATCTGTAACCAATTACTTTACCTAGTTCCTCTCTCACGAGAAGAAGGTCTTTTTTGGGTATTTTCTTTGTATCTTTTGTTTTCGGTAAATACTTATGGTCAGTAAATTCTTTTTCTTTTTTTGGGGTAATCTCCTTTTTTACGCTCTTTGCAATCTCTTTTATGCTACGAGGTGTATTTTGAAGATTAATTAAGTCGTTAATCCAAGCCGTTTCTCTGAGATTAGGATTCTCATCTAAATAATATGTGGGAATGTGCCAATGACTGACAAAATAGATTGAGAGAGGGATGGTTTTTTTATTATTAACTTTGATTTGAGTAAGTCTTGAAAAGAACTCCCGCTTATGATTTTTAACCCTACCAATGATACAGATAAGAATTATTTCTTTAGCATCGTAGAAAGAAATTTCATCTATCATCTGAATTAGAGAATCTCCTGAACACGACCCATCATCAAGTATAAAACAAATATTGTCGTCAACCTTTGCTTTAAGAAAATCCGAATTGTGAGGAAATTTCCACCCCTCGACAGTTTCAAATCTTTCGAATTCAATTTCTTCAATGTTTTTATCAATTTTTAAAACCTCTTTTAATTGACGAAAATCAAAATGTTCAATGCCTGATTTCCTTGGGTAAAATACTCGAATTTTTTCTGTTTCAAGCTGTTTCTTAGCCAATGGGGTTTTGCTGATTGTTTTGAATATTGTTTTCCAAAATTTATTTGACAGTTTCGGCAGTATTTCTTTAGTTTTAAAGAAATACGGATGAATAACAGTGTTGAATTTCAAAAACCCAACACTAATAGTATCTTCATCAATATTATCAAGAAACTCATTTTCAATCTTAATAACATCTTTCTGACTTGAATAACTTATGTTAGGACGAAAAACAACCGTTTCTTCAAAATTCGTTTGATTGATACTCAAACGAATTGGGATATTCGTATAAGGATTTATTCTAATAATTTCTTTTGAGAACAAATCATCTGAAAATAAATCATCAAATACCTCATGTCTAAGTAGCTTAGAAATTGGATGTTTATACATCGAAAAAATCCTGTTTTCATAATTACTTAAAAATAATTTTGTTGGCTCAAAGTTTGGATCAAAAATAGAAACTATTACAGCAACATATTCAATATTTGTGCCTAACTCAATAAGCCGTGAGTTTAATTTTTCGGTTATAAATCCTGAAGATAATACATGGCAAACTAGAATATATTTTTTGCTTGAGTCAATTTTTTCTTCGTTCAAATCATTTTCAAATGTATGGGAGGAATCCAATGAGGTATAAGAATTATTCGAGATCAACTGTTGGGATTCAAGTGATTTCAGAATCTTGTCACTGCTTGATGTAATACCAATAAAATTATAATCTGCAAGATTTTTAATCTCTGACTCAAGTTTGCTGTAAAGCAAATTACTGATTATCTGACAGTCATTTTTGTCATTAACAAGATTGTTTAATTCAACATATTCTTTCTGATAATAATTACCGCTACATAAATACAAACTCCCACCATTATCTTTTTCAATACAATTGTGATTAACCAATAAACCTTTAACCTGTTTTGCGATAATTAGGTCATTCTCATTTCGATAAAATTCGATAATATCTCGCTCATCTCGGTAAAGCTCGATATTTTCACGACTCGGAAAGTTAGAAATTAAATTTCCGTAGCTGTCAAATGAATGTAAATGTCCAATAAGATTAGCGGGATCATTGAAATCGGATTTTACAAGTGAATGCTGGTTGAACAAAAGTTCGTTTAATTTTTCTTTATCATCTTCGTTATATATTCCAAGCCATTTGACGTTTAAGTCTTCGTTATTGTCATCAAAATCTATAAGCGGTAAAGGATGTAATTTGTAATTTCTTAAGGCGTTATTAACACTAAGTATTTCTGAAGCGATGTCATCAATAATATCTTTAGGCGGGGAGTTAAGAACTACTACATTGTTTTGGTTATTGATTTCATAATCAGTCAACAAAAAATAGAGCGTTTTCTTTACTATTCTTTTATCAATATCGCAACCTTTGAAACTAACGAAAGCAAGTGAGTGATTATTAGGTTCACAGATTTCACGCCTTAATTCTTCCCGCAAAGTCGGGTAGAGTTTTTCTTTTTCTCCTCCTAGCCTTTCAACAATAGTATTCATATTGACATACTTTTTATTTGTGGATTTTACTTTAGAAAAAACTACTTTAGGAGGCTTTATCGAAGTTGAATCAAATTTTGTAATGTCTTCAATTGCAGGTATATAAAAACTTATTAGAGTTCCCGGGAAAAACAATTTGCTATTCCCAAAGTAAGAAAATGCTTTCTCAATATCATCGTGAACGCTAAAATCGAAAAGTATTTTGCCAAAATTGCTTCGAACGACCAACAACCCTTTATACCGTCGAACTATCGTTAATACATCAAATAATCCTCTTGGAATAAAATGGTCAATCACGTTTTTCTCATAATATATCGGGTGTCTTGATGTATTATGACTAAACGAATGCTTCAAAATATCCGATTCTAAATTCTCAGATTTTGACGGCTTGAATTCCGTTAAAAATTGTTCTTCAAGTGTACTGGCAATTCCACTTCCAAAGTCTAAAAAAGAGAATTCAATATATGAATCATTTTTATATTTTTCTTTTTCAGCATCGTAGAAAAAATCAAAGGTTTCTTCCAAACGTTCACTATCAAAATTCGTTTCTTGGAAGAATTGTATTTTTTTTGGAGTGTACTGTGATTCGTCGAACTTTCTTTTAACCGAGATACTCATGAATGCCATCTGAGGAAAGTTCAAAATTGAAGATTGTATTGAATGATCTAAGAAATTCAAATAAAGTTCTTCTGTTATGATAGTGCTTAAGGAATTAGTCGCAAAAGGATGATAACAATTATATTTTTTAAGAATGTCTTCAACAGCGGAATTAAGCCTGTAGATTGGTTCTATTTTTTGTTGAATTCCTTTCTCACTATAATTATTAATAAAATCAAGTTTTACGAACGGCGTAACACCGTATCTAGTGTAAATTTCAGACGACTTAGGATAATAATTGAGTTCTTTCTTTAAAACATTAATAAATTTATCATCTATGCCAAAACATTCTCGACACATATCTGGTGGAACTGTTTGCCAAATCTTCCAAACATCCCAAATTTCAATCATCTGCCTTTTTACTCTTAGCTCAAGCTCTGATGAAGGAACGCCATCGTGAAAAAATAGAACCTTAAACTGAATTTTAGCTTCAATAAAAGACTTAAATAATGCAGAGAGAACAAGTAACTCCTGATTTCCAATGTATTCAACATTTGTGAGATCAAATACATATATATCTCTAGGATTTGATTTTAAGTTGCTGAATATTTTATTGATTATTTCATCAAGACTCTTATCAGTAAATTTCGTGTTGAGTTTTATATCCATGTGAGAAATTCGTTAAAGATAAAATTTGATTACATCTTAATTATTGCATTGGCAGATTCTACTTTATTATTTTTAGTGTTGCAAAAAACCTTCTTCATTTTGAAATGCTAAAAACTCAATTAAGCCACAACCAACTCGCCCAACTTCTGGAAAGGCAAAGCGTTGTAAGCCAAAATGATGTCGTCTTTGGCGATGCCTGAATCCAATAATTAGCTGACGACTTCGGCAACTTTCAGAACAAATCATCAACATTTATCTCGATGTCGGGAAATGAGGTTAGAGTAAATTTGTCGCCCGTTCGATAGGTTTGTTTTGATTGATAGCCGTCGGCGGCGGGTTGGCGGTAATCTTCGACTGAATTGTCTTGCACATTGACGACGAGATATTGCTGTATTCCGGCTCTTGAATACGCCAGACTTTTGGTTACGCGGTCGCGTCCGAGAGTGGAATCTGAGATTTCGACAATCAGCAAAATGTCTTCGGGAATCGGATGGCGTTCGAGATAAATTTCACGCGGCGGTTTGGCTAAAACGATGTCGGGTTCGGGTTCGGAATAATCGCCTAAAACTATCGGATTTTGATTGCGAATAATCGCCAGATTTCCTAATTTTTCTCTGAAAACTTCTGCGACCAAATCATTGACGGCGGCGTGTTTTATTCCTTTCGGCATTTTTTCAATTATTACTCCGTTTAATAGTTCGACCTTATCTTCGGTAGTCAAAATTCCGTGTCGAATCATTTCGTCATATTCTTTGACGCTGATGAGTCTGGCATTAAAGACTTGTCCGTTTTGATAAACCTGTGTTTCTGGAATTGTGTTTTCTAAAACTACTGACATATTTACTTACCTCAGATGGCAATTTTACACCATTTTCATTGTTTATTCATCAAACTGCAATCAAGTCTTTCAACTTCTGAAAAGGCAAAGCGTTATAAGGTAAAAAGAGGTCGTTTTTGCGATTCCCGAATCTAATGATTCTCTGACGACTTCGGCAGATTTCAAAACAAATTATAAATATTAAAAAAAAGGGAAATGTGGTCAGATTAAATTTGTCGCGTGTTTGATTACTGTTTTCAAAACGAGAACAATGACCTTTTCAACCGACACCAAAGGTTATTAGACATTAAATCTGAAATCCACAACATCGCCTTCTTGCATAATATATTCCTTGCCTTCGAGTCGCACCAAACCTTTTTCGCGGGCGGCGGGACGCGAACCGTGCGCGACTAAATCGTTGTAGGAAACGATCTCGGCGCGGATGAAACCGCGTTCGATGTCGGAGTGAATTTCGGCGGCGGCTTTCGGTGCTTTTGTGCCGACGGGAATCGTCCACGCACGAACCTCTTTTTCTCCGGCGGTCAGGAAACTCATTAAGCCGAGAAGTTTGTAAGCAGATTTAATCATTTGGTCAACGCCGCTTGAGGAAACGCCCAGATCATTTAAATATTCACTGCGTTCTTCGGGTTCGAGCGAAATCAATTCTTCTTCCAAACGAGCGCAGATAACGACCGTTTCGGCATTTTCGGTGGCTGCGTGGTCTTTGACGAGTTTGACGAACGGATTTGCATCGGGATCGGCGAGCGAGCCTTCGTCAACATTTGCCGCGTAGATCGTCGGTTTTGTGGTTAGAAGAAAGAAACTTTTTGCGACTTTGCGTTCGTCATCAGTTAAAGAAACCGTTCGCGCCGCGTGTCCTTCTTCGAGCGCGGGAAGCAGTTTTTCGATCACATCCATTTGCGATTTTGCTTCTTTATCACCTGCTTTTGCACTGCGTTGCGCTTTGTCGCGGCGTTTTTCCAAACTTGCAAGATCGGCGAGCGCGAGTTCTATTTGAATCGTTTCAATATCGCGGATCGGATCAACCGAGCCTTCGACGTGGACGATATTTTCGTCTTCAAAACAGCGCACGACTTGAATCACGGCATCGGTTTCGCGGATATTTGCTAAAAATTGATTTCCCAAACCTTCGCCCTTTGACGCGCCGCGCACAAGTCCGGCAATATCAACGAATTCGACCATTGCAGGAACGACTTTTTGCGCTTTGTTCATTTTTTCCAAAACTGCAAGCCGTTCGTCCGGCACGGCGACCATTCCGATATTCGGTTCGATTGTCGCAAACGGATAATTCGCCGCAAGTGCGGCTTCCTGCGCCGTCAGCGCGTTAAAAAGTGTAGATTTTCCGACGTTGGGCAAACCAACGATTCCAGCTTGTAACATATATTTTAGTGGTTAGTTGTTTGTAGTTAGTGGTTAGTTGTTAGTTGTAAAACCGAAAAGTATCAGAAAACTCTGTAACTTTATGCAACTATCTGATAACTTTCTGCAAACTATTTTATAATTTCAAATTGATTATTCTAACCTTGAAAGCGTATTTTGAGAAATTCAAATAAGTATCAATTAAACCTTTGTAGGGCTTATTCAAAGTAGGAATAGATAGTTGAAAAATTAAAAAGACTTTCCCATAATTGGTTTGATGTCACGCTAATAACATTTTAACCAGAGGAAAGTCTTTATGAACAGTAGCACAAAAACCAAAGATAATAAT
>JBBSAX010000092.1:0-18737 GCA_038251885.1 Pyrinomonadales bacterium
CCGCTTCTTTCATTTCACCTAAAATTTCTTTTGTATTACTGTCATATTTATTAAGAAATGTCCGTAAACCTGCTGTTACTCCAAACAGGACAATACCGAAAAAAAATACTGCGAGAGGCTCGGAAACAAGTCCCGATAATGATTTTGAGCTAACTAAATCTGCGAAAAAACTTAAAATAAACATCTTTATTAAATCTCCAAGTTAGAAAAACTTACTGTCAATTATGCCGAAGGTTTGCCCATCGAGGTTATTGCCATTGATAAACGCTGGCGATATTCTTCATTCGGCGAAACACCGTTGCGCGAAGATTCAGCTGCATCCAGCGAAACCGCTTTTCGCAGTTGTTCGATTGCTGACGAAGGCAAGCCTTTTTGATAATAAACCCAACCTAATGTGTCATAATATCCGGCATTATTCGGGTCTTGATTGACCGTCGCCTGGGCAAGGCGCAAGGCTTCATCGAGATTTATCTTTTTCGTCGCCAGCATCCAAGCCAGATTATTGGCGGCAACCGGCGTGTCAGGTTCGATTTCCAGAGCCTTGCGGTAATTTTTTTCTGCTTCTAATGAATTGTCGCGTGAATCTTCCAAAATTCCGATTAACGTATAAACCGAAGCCGACGGTTTTCTTTCAACAACCTTCTTGAATTGCTCAAGTGCAGCATCTGTTTGATTCTTCTCGATTAAAAGCGTTGCATACGATGAATAAGCCGGCAGATAATTTTCATCGAGTTCGATGGTTTTTTTCAATTCTGTTTCGGCGGCTTCAAGATTATTCTGCGCCGTGTAAACATCTGCTTTCAGATAATGCAAAGCAGATAAAGTATTGTTTTGTCCGGCATTTTCCTGAATTGATTTGTCAATTTTGGACTGTGCTTCATCAAATCGATTTTGTCTGTTCAAAACATTAACCAAACCGCTTAAGGCATCGAAATTTTTGCCGTCGGTTGTCAGAGCCTTTTCATAAAGATTTAATGCTTCCGCAAAATTTCGTTCAGCAACATAAATTCTAGCCAGATTGACCATCGCCGAAGCCGAATTCGGTGAATAATTTGCCACATCATTTAAATCTTTTTGCGCTATTTCGATCTTTCCAAGCTGCAAATTAGCCAAACCGCGTGCCGTCAAAGCGCGAATCCGCAAATCTTCGAGCGATTGTTCACTGTTTTCGGCATCCGGTTTCGCGTCCTTTAATATTTGAAGCAATTCATTAGATTGACGCAAAGCCAATTCAGATTCTCCGGCGGATAGACTCGCCTGAATTTTTAATAAATGAACGCGCAGAAAATTCGGATAATATTTCCCTAAATCGCCGATAAATGCCCGTGCTTGTTCATTATGTCCGAGTTCGATCTGCGCTTGCGTCATATAAAAAAGCGCGTCTTTCTGGCTCGGTTTTTTCTTGAGAATTTCTTCTAAACCCTTAACTGCATCCTCGGCTTTATTTTCTAAAAGATTTAGACGGACACGAATCATCAAAGCATCAGTATCGCGATCATTAATGGCAAAAAGTTTTTCGATTTGTTCTTTTACTTTATCCGCTTCCTTTCGTTCGAGATAAATTTCGCTCAAACGATAACGGGCGCGGACATATTCGGGAAATTCGCTTAAAATACCGTTAAAAATTTCGACGGCTTCATTTTCGCGGTTAATTGAAGTGTAAAAACTTCCCAATTCCATTCGACTTTCCGGGCTGTTTTCTTCAATCTGAACCAAATCTTTGTAGGCTTTTTCGGCTTTATCAAATTGTTTTTGGGCGAAGTAAAATTTAGCAAGCGACTCGACCGCTTCGATATTTTTCGGTTCGACTTCGGCAGCCTTTAAAAATTGAGTTTCGGCATCGGCAAAGCGTTTGTCGTAAGTTAAAAATCTGCCGTATTCCAGATAACCGACTGCCGCCTTCGGATTAACCGAAATCCCTTTTTTGAGGGCATTTTCGGCATCGGCTATCTTTTCAACATTAATAAAAAAGCGTGACAGGCTGACATAAGATTCGGTTCGATTCGGATTAAGCGAGATAGCATAATTGAGAATATCAAGAACTTCTTGTTCGGTTTTTTTCTGCTTTGAAAGCAGACTCGCCTTCAAAATATGACCTTCGATAAAGTTCGGATCACGGGAAAAAATATCTTGCAGAAGTTTGTTTGTTCCATCAATTTGCGGCGGTTCAAAGGTCAGTAAATAATTACCGAGTTTGACTTTTGCCTCGAGGTTATCGGGACTTAACTCGACAACTTTCCGCAATTCTTCGACCGTTTCGGCAAATTGTCCGAGATTTTCGTAACTGCGGGCTAAGCCCCAATGTGCTTCCGCCGAATCTTCATCAATATCAAGAGCGGAACGAAATTCCATTTTGGCTTCCAGAAATTTACGGTTTTGCAAATATTCTTCGCCGCGTTTAATGTGATTTTCTTTGGCTTGACTGTTGCAGGAAATAGAGAAAAGACCGAAACCGATTGTCACGGTCAACAGTAAGAATTTAGATATGTAACTCAGGCACTCTTGTCTTCGCATTTTTAAATACATTTGTATAAGTAATATTGTTTTGATTAATAAATTCGACAGTCGGGGCAATGACTGTGAAACTTCTTAATCAAACAAAGTTTTTCCATTATCTATCTTCCGAAAAACGGGCAATTTTTTTGAAGATTTTCAATGAATTGTTATCAATTTTCAATGAATGAAGCCGATTTTAACTTTTCAACCTCAGTCTTTACCAACTTTCGCCGGCATTTTGAAAAAACTGGTAATTGATGTTAAATTTCAGAAAAATTTGTTTAAGGTTCTGAAAATGTTTTGTCGGAAGTTGAAAAATCTGTTCCCAAAAACATCTGAAACATCAATTTTCATATATAACTCAGAGAAGTTATGAATTATACTCCAAGTTTTCTAAAATACCAAAAAATATAAGTTTAATTTCAGTATTTTTATAAAAATCTCGACGAAGTTATTCGGGAACAAATTCGTCGAGATTTTCCGCCAATTGAGCCGAAAGTTTGACGGCGGATGCGGTTGATTCGCTTTCCGAGTCGCCAACGCTTGTCATTACCCGAACCATTGCGCTGTCGGAACGCTGTCGCATAATACTGTCCCAAACTGTATAAATTTTATCTTTGTATTCACTCGCCACGGCGCGTCCGCGACCTTGATACCAATAAATTAAAATCTCTTTATAAACTCCGTTTTCGATAATAAAACGGTTTGCCTCGAAGGTTTTCCCGGAAGCGGTCGTGATTTGGATAGCTTCCGGTTCTTTCATTATCCAACCCGCACCGGGAAGACAATTTTGCGGACTGTGATAGGTCGCGCCCGTTCGTTGCGAAGCGTAATATCCGACATAGATATTTGCCTGTCGTCCGTTCGGCAGAAGATATTCACGCATTGTATAATCGGTTGTTTTCAAAACACTTTCCGTCTGTTCACCGAATTTAATTTCATTGCCTTTTTGCCTCCATTCACCGAGATTTACAGGAAATTCGCTCAAAGGTTTTCGCTGAACACTTGCTTCGCCGCGCTGTTCAAACCAATTGATAAAAACACCGCCAAAAAGCAAAATGGCGATCAGAAGCCAGAATTTGGAGTTTTTGATTTTATCTTTCATTATTTTTTGATAAAAATTTCTTTCCGTAAATCAAAACCGAATTAATCAACATCAGCAAAATCAGCGCAACGACATAAACGATCCAACCGGCAGAATTATGTGCAAAGCCTTCGAGAGCTTGTTTTCCATAATTATAGGTCAAAACTCCGGTTGCCGTAACCCGTCCGCCGTTTGTCAGAATCGCAATCGGAATTGCCATAAAAATCAGAATAAAAGTCCGCCAAAAGTCGAAGCTTTTTAGCAAATTAATCCAGCCGCTTGTCCATTTATTTTGTCTGGCGCGGGTGAAATATGCCAAAACCAATGCAATCGTCATCAAAGTCATCAGTGAACGAATTCCGCTGCACGCTTCGACGACTTCCAGCGAAATAATCTGTTGGGAACCGCGCGGCAAAATTTCGATGACATTTCCTTTTCTGACCGAAGCGACCTCAAAAAACCTGATGCCCCAAACCGCTATTTGCGAAGCCCAAAGTTGCAGCGGAAAAGCGATTTTATTAAAAATAATCTGCGGAATCGGAATGGCGAAGAGCAATAAAACGAACGGCACGAGCAGAATTTGCAAAATCTTCGCGCCAAAAAAATAAACAACGATTCCGGCAAGCATCACGACCAGCGAAATTCTCTGCATAAAAAGTTCTGCGCCAAGAGTTCCGCCCAAAAGCATTAAAAGCGCGAGCAGAATCAAACTTCCGCCAACAAAAATCTGCGGCTTTTGCACCGCTTTTATTAATTCGTCAAATTCGAGCCAAATTATATAACCGATGACAAACGGCACAAGTAAACCGTGCGAATAATTTTCGTCCGTCCACCAATCAAAGCCGAGTTTCGCCAAAACCGACGCATAAAGAAAGCACAACGCCGCCGCAACCGCGAAAGGTTTCCAAATTGCGTCGAAATTTATTTTGGAATCGTTCATCGAAACTCGAAAGGAAGAAAATGTAGAATGACGTGAAATTTCCGTCAAACAAGATTATAACAAACCTCTCTTTAATAAAGCGAAATTTTTCTTACGCCGGGAGCGCAGACTGCCAGCCTGCATCGTCGCATCAGCGGCGAATGACGTGTAATCAGGAAAAACTTTATCAATGCAAAGGCTTTTTCGCGCTCACGCGCTTATGCAGGCTGGCAGCCTGCGCTCCCGGCGAATCATTTTTTTCGGTGCAAAATAAATTCGGCAAGTTCGATTAAAAGACTCGTTTCTTTATCAATCTTTTTTAATTCCCGACACGCTTTTTGATAAATATTTTCTGCTAGATTCTGCGTTTGTTCCAAACCGTAAAACGCCGGATAAGTCGCTTTTTCCGCCGAAACATCTTTTCCGGCGGTTTTGCCTAAAGTTTCAGTCGTTTGCGTGACATCAAGCAAATCATCGGTGATTTGAAACAAAAGCCCAATTTGTGCGGCGTAAGTTGTAATCGCCTCGATTTCTTCTTTCTTTGCTTCGGAAATAATTGCACCGGCTTTTGCCGAAACCGAGATCATCGCGCCGGTTTTATTGCGATGAATTCTTTCCAATTTTCCAATCGAGATATTTTTTCCGTTTCCTTCGGCTTCCAAGTCCATTTGTTGTCCGCCGACCATTCCGTCGGGTGTGCCGGAAGCGTTGGCGATTTCCGAAATTAATCTGACGCGGATTTCCGGCGTTAGGTTTTCGTCTTCCGCAATTGTCTGAAATGCTAGATTTTGCAAAGCATCGCCCGCTAAAATCGCGGTTGCTTCGTCGAATTTTATATGACAAGTTTCGCGTCCGCGACGCAAATTGTCATTGTCCATCGAAGGCAAATCATCGTGAATCAGCGAATATGTGTGAATCATTTCAATAGCGGCGGCAGTTCGCAAAAGTGATTCGATTTCCGCGCCGAATGTTGTTCCAACCGCAATTAAAAGTGCGGGACGAAAACGCTTTCCGCCGGCAAATAAACTCCAACGCATTGCTTTATGAAGATTTTTCGGCGCGATTTTTTCCGAAGGAACGAGTCCATCAAGTTTTTTATCAATTGTTTTCGCGCAATTGATGAAAAATTCGTTTAGATTTTTTGCTTTTGGAATCATTTATAAAGATTTTCAAACATATCTCTTAATAATTCAACATAAAATATGGTTTTCAAACCAAATCAATTTGAATAATTCAGTCCGAAACCTTTATTCTATTTTTATGCCGATTAGTTCAGACGAATTTCGCGCCGCACTTTCAAAATTTGCCAGCGGTGTAACAGTAGTAACGACAATAGATGCGAAAGGAATATTTCACGGGCTGACAGTCAGCGCGTTTTGTTCGTTATCCCTTAACCCGCCGCTTGTTTTGGTTTGTATTGAAAAAACCACGACAAGCCACGAGGCTTTTGGAGAAAGCGGTTTTTTTGTCGTTAATGTTTTAAGCGAAGAGCAAATCAATCATTCAAACCGATTTGCTTCACCGATTTTAGATAAATTTGAAGGAATCGAATACCGAAAGGGAATCGAAGGAATTCCGGTTTTGGAAAATGCGCTGGCAAATCTCGAATGTAAATTGATAAATTCGCACGAAAACGGCGATCATACGATTTTTGTCGGACAAGTCGAAAAAACAACGATCAATGAAAACGGCAAACCGCTACTTTATTTTCACGGAAACTATGCGAAAGTGAGAAATGAGAAATAAAATATTTGAATTTAACCGTGAAATATCAAAACCCGAGAAGTAAAAATTTTCACTTTTCATTTCTCAGAAGCTGTTTGAAGGCTTGAATTATTGGCTAATAAGACGAACCGGACTATGCACTTTCCACTATCAATTATCAACTGTTATTCATTTAATAAAAGGCTTTATCTGAAAATCAGTGAAAAGTGAACAGTTGATACTTGATAGTTTTGTGATCTGAATTTCAAAAATCCTGAGTTTCCAAATAATTTTCACTTCTCATTTCTCACTTACTTTTTACTTTTTTCCCATTTTATTTTGGCAATATATCCGATGAGAAATGTCAAAAACCCGAAGCCGACGACGTAGCCTAATATTTCCTTGTATAAAATATAGTAAATAAATGCTCCCGTAAATGTAAAAAGCATTGCAAAACTGCTGGCGACGTAGATTATTTCAGCGTAATTTTTCTTTTCCATTGAACTATTGATGAATTATTTAAATCGGTTGTTTGCCGAATAATTTTGCCATTTGCATTTCAAAGTCTTTCGTTAAACCCAAGTTCTTCAGCCAAGTCGTTTGTTCCCGCATCAATTTCGGCAAATAAATAACGTCAGAAAGCGCATAATCAACCAAATCTTTCGTCCAGATTCCGTTCCAATTTCGATTAAACTTACTGCGCTGAGATTTATCCAAATCAACGGCAAAGTAACGATAGAGCGTTTCAGCCAACGAAACCGATTGATTCGCGCCTTTCGTTAAAAGTTTTTCGGCGATCATCGTGCAGAAAACATTTTCGGTCTGAAAACCACTTTCGCTTAAAAATGCCAGATCGAATTTCGCGTTATGAAAAATTTTTACGATGTTCTCACTCGCTAAAATTTCCTCTAATCTGCCGAGCGAAATTTTTTCGGAAATCGGAACTAAAACATTAAAATCACCGTCGGAAAATTGAATCGAAAAAAGTCTGCCTTTTCGCGCCGAGAGCGAAGAAGTTTCCGTATCACAACCGATAATTTCGGCTTGAACGAGTTTTTGATATGCAAAATTTATTTCTTCCGAAGTTCGCGCAACAAGAATTTTCACACTTATAATTGTAATTCACTAAACATTTTAAGCAAAAATGTATTATGCTTTAATAATGGATAATGGATAATTAAACAAAAAAATTATCCATTATCCATTATCCATTATCCATTATCCATTTTAAAAATCTATGCTTACCGAATTAAATGAAGTCGAAGCCCGCGTCGTTGGTTGTCTGGTCGAAAAACAATTGACCACGCCGGAATATTATCCTTTAACGCTCAACGCTTTAATGAACGCCTGCAACCAGAAATCGAACCGCGATCCGGTCGTCAGCTACACGGAAGAAACGGTCGAAAAGGCTTTGCAATCTTTGCGTGACAAAAATATCGTCTATGTTTTCTACGGAAGTTCGAGCCGTGTGCCGAAATATAAACATATTTTGCCCGACGTTTTTGAACTCGAACCGTCGGAAGTCGCTGCTCTCAGCGTTTTAATGCTTCGCGGAGCGCAGACAATCGGTGAAATAAACCAGCGCACGACAAGACTTTACGAATTTTCCGGTCTTGATGAAGTGAGCGACACGCTCGAAAACTTGGCAAAACGCGATGAACCGCTCGTTCTCAGACTCGAACGCCAACCCGGACAAAAAGAAGCACGTTACGCACATCTCTTGTGCGGCGAAATTGATGTCGAAACTTTTGCGGCAAGTTGGCACGAGAAATCGTCTTCCGGCGGTCAAACCCAAAGCGAACGAATCACCGAACTCGAAAGGGAACTCGAAAATCTGCGAACCGAATTTAATCTTTTTCGAGAATCTGTTGAGGAATTTAAGAAGCAGTTTGAATAATTCTTTTCCATTAATATTTTCACGCAAAGAAAAACAACCGCAGAAACTTTTCTGCGGTTGTTTTTTATATATACGTGAATCGGTTATTAATTAAAATTTTAGAAGATGCGTAAATGTATTTTCTAACAGAATTTTAACTCACCATTCACAATTCACAATTCACAATTATTCTAGTTTTTCGCCGCGATTTTTTTCGGCGTTAATTTTTGGCTTTTCAAATCGGCAACTCCGCCTTCGATTCCATCTCTGAGCGGATGATCTTTCGGCGCAATGTCGAGATAATGCTGCAAATAATCGAGTGCTTCCTGTTTTTTGGAAATATCGGTGCTTTCGTATGCAACTGTATATAAAACCAACCCGAAACCGCCGATTACATCAGGATTATTCGGAGAGTCCACAGCGGCTTTGCGGTATTCGATAACCGCGTTATCAAAATCATTTGCTTTCTGCAAATATGAAGCTAAATCAATTTGTGCAGCTTCTTTTTTCTTTGAATCTTTTTCAAAGGCAATATATTCGTGCATTAATTCGAGAACCGCATCTTTCTTTGCTTCGGAAACAACCTTTGTCCGAGCCATTAAATTAACCGCTCTTTGCGCTCCCGTTAGTGTCAGACTTTTATTTAAGTCATAATTTTTTTGAATTTTAGCAATTTCTTCCGGTTTGGCATTTTTCTCAACTTTCCAAGCCAAACTGTAAGACTCGATAGCATCTTCGAAATCCTTAGAAACTTTAGGACTTAAATCAGCCTTTTCAGCCGGGTCTTTAGATTGCACCATTTTGTTATAATTAATAACGGCGCGTTCGACCAAAGCAGCACCTTTATTATTCAACATTCCCGGCGCGTGTCCGATATAATCAGGACTGGCTTTGTAACCTTCATCAAATTTTACAATTGCCACATCGTAGTTTTTATCATTAAATGCTTTTACGCCTTCGTCGGAAGCCTTGCTGACTGCGGCATTGGCACCTTCAACTTTTTTCTTGCTGACTTCATATTCTTCACGCTGTTTCTTTTCTTCGGCTGTCAATTCAGATTCGGCTTTTGCAATCGCTTCTCTTATTTGAGCTTCCGTGTATTTCTTTCCATCTCCGGGCGAAACGACCATATTTACTGTTTTAGTTCCGGGAGTGACAGACTGCGAAACATCCGGGCTAATTTTTTCACCACTGACGGAAATAACGAATTCTCCCTCATTCGGTATGCCTGTAACCTTGAAATTTCCGGTTGCATCGGTAGTTACAGCCGGATAAATTTCCTTTTTATCTATGCGTAAAACTTCGACGGTTACGCCTGCTGCCGGTTCGGTCGTGCCGTCGGCTTTCTTCACCATAATCTGACCGCTTATTTCCGATGTTTGGGCGAAAGTTGCCAAACTACCTGTTAAAACTAAGGCTATTGTTAAAATAATCAAATAATAATTTTTACGAAACATTTAAAATCCTCCAGAAAATTTGTGTGTTTAATAAATCTGCTTGAACGCCTTTTTAAGATGTAAATTGCAAAAAAAGAGTTGTTTAAGTATTGGCTATTCTAATTAATTTGCTTGAGTTTTTGAAGTAGAAAAACTTGATTTATTCAAATTTATTAAATTTTTCGGCTATGTTATCTTTAATTTTTTCAATATTCGCATTTATTTACGGATCGAGGAGTTTTAATGACAAAAAGAATTTATAATTTCAGCGCGGGACCTGCGGTTTTACCTGTTTCCGTTTTAGAGAAAGCGCAGAGCGAACTGCTTTCATTAAACGGAATCGGAATGAGCGTAATGGAAATCAGCCATCGTTCAAAGCATTTCGCGCCGATTTTGGAAAGCGCGGAATCTAATTTGCGCGAACTTATGAATGTTCCCGCAAACTATAAGATTCTTTTCCTGCAAGGCGGCGCGAGTCTGCAATTTTCGATGATTCCGCTGAATTTTCTCGGCAAAGACGAAACAGCCGATTATATTGTCACAGGCGCGTGGGGCAAAAAAGCGATCAAGGAAGCGAAAAAATGCGGAAATGCGAAAGCGATTTTTTCGACCGAAGACGAAGGTTTTAAATCAGTTCCGACGCAGGAAGAATTGAATTTCTCAACCGACGCGAAATACGTTCACTACACTTCAAACGAAACAATCGAAGGCGTTGAATTCAAACACGAACTCGAAGGCAGCGGAAATCCGGTCGTTTGCGACGCTTCTTCAAATATTCTTTCAAAACCTTTCGATATCGAAAAATACGCACTCATCTACGCCGGCGCGCAAAAAAACATCGGACCTTCCGGCGTGTGCGTCGTCATCATCCGCAACGATCTTCTGGAAAAAGTTCCCGAGAATCAACATTCAATGCTCGATTACCGCGCCATCGCCAAAAACGATTCGATGCTCAACACGCCGAACACCTGGGGAATTTATTTGATAAAACTCACAACCGATTGGCTGAAAGAACAAGGCGGAGTTTCCGAAATGGAAAAGATCAACCAAGAAAAAGCAAACATTCTCTACGACGCAATTGACTCAAGCGACGGCTTTTATCGCGGACACGCCGATAAAAAGGCGCGTTCCTTAATGAATGTAACTTTTAATCTGCCGACGGAAAACTTAGAAAAACAATTCGCAACCGAAGCAACCGAAAATGGCTTAGACGGCTTAAAAGGACACCGCTCGGTCGGCGGAATCCGCGCTTCAATCTACAATGCTTTTCCAAAAGAAGGCGTTGTCGTGCTTGTTGATTTTATGAAAGATTTTTCGCAGAAGAATGGTTGATTGAAGACAGAAGATTTTGACGGAATGGTCAAACTTTATGCTTGACTGCTATCGCGCAGCAAAGCACGAAAACCCGCTTGCTTGAAATGCTCGTCAGTTGTCAAGGCTTCCGTTAATCCGCGCTCCTGCATCACGGTAATTGAAACGCAGTCAACCAAACCCCATTCTTTATCCGGTCGGTTGCGAAACAACTCTAACGCTTGCTTATAAAGTTCTTCCGAAAGCGGAAAAATTTCAACTGACGGGTCTTCTTCAAGCGCATCTAACAGTTCTACAGCGGCTTCACGGTAACGCTGTTTTGATAAGGCGTTTCCGATTTCCAGTAAAATTGCTCGCGTCGTTACAAGGCGTGTCTGTTCGGCTTCCAACTGTTCGGCTAATTCTTCGGCGCGTTCGTGATGCTCGTCTGATTCGACGGACAAAGCAATGGCAAAAGCCGTGTCAAGGAAAACCTTATTCGTCATCGAGATTCGCTCCGCCGTAAAGATAATCGTCAATGCGCGAAGACCAATCTTTCGGACCTTGCAGCTTCAAAGAACGAGCCGTCCGAAGAAACGATTTTGACTTTTCATCAGTCACAGTCTTGACGGTTACAACAAGTTCAACCTGCGTATCAGGCTGTAAATCAACGGTTTGAACAGGGCGAAAAACCTGACCATCAAAAGTTGCTTCAAGTGTTTGACTCATTTTTTACCTCCACAAAAAGAATAGCACTATCCGCAAAAAGTTTCTCAATTAAGTCAGCGGAATCCGCGCTTCGATATACAACGCTTTTCAAAAAGAAGGCGTTGTCGCACTTGTTGATTTTATGAAATATTTTTCGCAGAAGAGTGGATAAAGGCTAAGTGATTTATAATTGAAGAGTATTTCTTACAGCCTCAAATTTTGCTTTTTCTAAGTATAAGACAATTACATACCTATTAAATTTAGGTTTGAATAGTTTGTTCTATTTAATTATCGTCTTCAAATCTACTATTCATCTCTGCATCAATATCTTTCCATGTATTTTCATCCTTTGTAAATATTTTCATATCCATTCCTCTATACGTCACTTCTTCTAAGAAATGAGTAAAAACTTCTCCCCAAAAAATTACTCTATCTTTTTGTTTTTGCGTTGCTTTTTTTGTAAGTCCAAATGTTAAATTAGTGATTATCATCTTGAACATCCATTTCATTTTCTTTTCATCATAAGAACGAAAATATGGATTTCTTCTATAATATCTTCTATAAGATTCATGTCGAGGAATTAATTTTTCTTGATCCTTTTTATAGTGTGCAACACTACGCAATTTTAATTCTTTCATAGAACTTAATTCGCCCAAATCGTAAAGAGGTGTATTGTTGAACTCCGTCCATTTTTTCGTCAGAAATGTTACAAACTTTTCATACTCAAAAGCAGTAATGTTATTTATTGGTTGATGTAATATCAAAAAAGCCATTTCATTATTAGGAGATGGAGAAAAGTGTGCTTCGCTAATAATCAAAACATAATTAATTTCAAGATACTGATAGCTTTTATCAGGATTTTTTTTATTAGCAGTTTGTTTCAATCTATAAACGATGTGTTCTGGTGCTAAAACATCAATACTTTCATTTAAAATAATAAGCAACCCTTGAGAATTTAATAACTGAAAAGTTGATTTAGTTGTTCTGATTTGTTTGTTTGCCTTTCTATAAATAGTCTGAATTGATGAAGTGACAGCATCAATAATTTCTTTGTTAATTTCTTCACCATCTGGCAAATATTTTAAAATCTTATAGACTTCCCATCCGCCATAAAAATGTGGAAATTCAGGACGAGAACGATGTGGTTCAAGTATTCTTTCAACTTTTGGTTGTGTGTCAGTTTCAAGAGATTTTAGTTCAATAATAAGTTCTCGGTTTTGAGCAAAATAATCAGCTTTTTTAGCGTTTTTTTGTTGTTGCGTCATATTGAGTTTGTCAATATTTTCAACACCATTAAGAGTATCAAGGAATTCTATAAACCTTTCTTCTAAACTTTTCTTCATTTTATTAAATCGCAATCAAATCATTTAATCTTTGATACGGCAAAGCATTGTAAGTAAAATTTATTTTATATTTTACTTTTATTGTCGCCAAAGGCGACTGACAATAATAATTCTTCGGAAATCGACATAATTTGCCAAAGTTCAAAAACAGCCGTTGTAAATCAAAAATAAATGATTCAAATTTATCTCATTTCCAAGTAAAGTAATCAGATTATATGTCTGCTAAACCTTCTAGAAGTTCCGCCTCTTCATACATAGAAACCGTTCGCAAATCTATCAAAACTTTGTCTTCCAAAATTCGTGTGATAACAGGCGGTTTTGAAAGGCGCAATTTTTTTTCTAAATCATTGACCGAAAGTTTTTCGTGTGTGAGCGCGATGAGTTTTGAAATGGGCTGAACCATTGGCGCGGAACCGCCGCCGATGACGGATTTTCCTTCGATTATTTCTACTTTTAATTCGGATTTTTTACCGAGTTTTTTGCGTAATGTTTTGGCAAATTCGGAAACTCGTTTTTCGATTTCTTCATACCCAAGCGAAAGCATTTTTAGGACGGGAATTTCCTCGAATTGAGTTTCGCGTTTGAATGCTTCGAGCGTCGCTTCGAGTGCGGAATAGATTACTTTGCTTGCCCGCAAAGCGCGGTAAAACGGATGTTTTCTCAAAATTTCGATAGTTGACTTTGTGCCGACGATCAAACCCGACTGCACCGCGCCGAGAAGTTTATCACCGCTGAAAGTTACGACATCTGCGCCGTCCGCGATTGATTTTGTGATAACGGGTTCGTCCGTCAAACCGTGTTTGCTCAAATCGAAAATCGCGCCCGAACCTGCGTCTTCAAAAAGTAAAATATCGTGTTTATGAGCAATTTCGGCGAGTTCCGCAACATTCGGAACGGATGTAAAACCGACGATTCGGTAATTTGACGGGTGAACTTTGACAAGCAATTTCGTTTCTGCGGTAATCGCGTTTTCGTAATCGGAAACTTTCGTGCGGTTTGTTGTTCCGACTTCTTTCAAAATCGCGCCGGATTGTTCCATCACATCGGGAACGCGAAAATCGCCGCCGATTTCGACCAGTTCGCCGCGCGAAACTATCGCTTCGCCGCCTTTGCAAAGCGCGGTTAAAACGAGAATCGCCGCCGCCGCGCAGTTGTTAACGATTAGAGCATCTTCCGCGCCCGTAATTTCGGCGAGAAGTTCTTCAGTTCGCTGCCCGCGTTTTCCGCGTTTTCCGGTTTCGATGTCGTATTCGAGCGAACAATATCGTGCCGTTTGTTCAATAATCGCTTTCTGTGCGTTTTCCGATAAGGGCGCACGTCCCAAGTTTGTGTGAACGATCACGCCCGTTGCGTTGATAACTTTTTGCAAATTTTTTGTTTGCTTTCTTACATAACTTGCCTTCATTTTCAGTTCAGCGATGCTCAAAAAATCTTCTTTTAAGATATGTTCAAATGCTTTTCCGTTCTCTTCTAATTTTTTTTGAACCTCGACGCGCAAAATATCGGTCGCCTTGCGAGCCAGATTTGTCGTATCTTTTGCACCGATTTCCGGCATCATTTTTTGTGCGGTTGCGGTTTGCAATAGCGCGTCAATTGAAGGTAAAAGCCTTAAAATTTCGGAATTGTTTTCAGTTTTGCGGTTGTCCATAAAAATATCTTAACTGAAATAAAAAAAAACTGGAATACGGTTCGCATTAAAACTGTTTAAACATAGAGGTATTCATCTCGAACTCTTTATAAAGGACTCAAACTTCAAACTTATGGCACTCATTGGAAACGCATTTTATAGAAATCAAATGGCAAGAAACGAAGATGTAGCTGATATTGACCAACAAATATCGCGGCTCGAAGACGGAATCCGTAAATTAAAAATAGATTTCGATATTTATTTTAACGGCGGCGCAAAACGTCCGCCGCTCGAATCCCGCGCACGCATTGAATCAAATCTCAAAAAAATTGCCGACGACCGCAGTTTATCTTATGCACAGCGTTATCATTTCAACGCAATTGTTTCCCGTTTTAATTCATACCGCGAACTCTGGCGCAGACTTTTGAAACAAAAAGGCGAAGAAATCGCTTGATATAAAATTTTTATCAATCAATTTCAATCATAAATTCATTTAATCTCCATTTTTATTGGTTTTTTCCAAATAATTGGTTATGCTAATAAAAATCAAAAAACTTGGAGGTTTAAAATGAAATACTATCGTTTGGTTCAAAGTTTTTACGCTTTGATTCTCGCATTTATTATCACATCGCTTCTCGTCGCTCCGATAAGTGTATTCGGGCAAACCGTAAAATTGCCGCAAGGCATTACAAAAGTTACGACTGTCGAAGGCATCACCGAATATCGTCTGGAAAGCAACGGATTGAAATTCTTGCTTTTTCCCGATCAAACAAAACAAACAACAACTGTAAATATTACATATCTGGTCGGTTCTCGCCACGAAAATTACGGCGAAACCGGAATGGCGCACCTTTTGGAACATCTCGTTTTTAAAGGAACGCCGAAGCATCCAAATATTCCGGCGGAATTGACTTCGCACGGTGCGCGTCCGAACGGAACGACTTGGACGGATCGGACGAATTATTTTGAAACATTTTCCGCAACGGACGAAAATCTCGATTGGGCGTTGGATTTGGAAGCCGACCGAATGGTCAATTCCTACATTGCCAAAAAAGATTTGGATTCGGAATTTTCGGTCGTTCGCAATGAATTAGAATCAGGTGAAAACAGTCCATTCCGCGTAATTTTCCAGAAAACCTTGGCGGTCGCCTACGATTGGCACAATTACGGAAAATCAACCATCGGCGCACGTTCCGACGTTGAAAATGTTCCGATTGACCGCTTGCAAGCCTTTTACAAAAAATATTATCAGCCCGATAACTCGGTTTTGCTCGTCGCCGGAAAATTTGACGAAGCGAAAACTTTAGAAATAATCAAACAAAAATTTGGCGCGATTCCGAAACCCGACAGAGTTCTGCCGCCGAATTACACGGTCGAACCCGTTCAGGACGGCGAAAGAATGGTAACGGTCAGACGCGTCGGCGATACGCAGCTTGTTGCGGCAGGTTATCACGTTCCGCCGGGAGCGCACCCGGATGCGGCGGCGGTCGAAGTTTTCAATACGGTCTTAACCGATCAACCTTCGGGAAGACTTTACAAAGCCCTTGTCGAACCTAAGAAAGCATCGTCAGTTTTCGGTTTAAATTTTCAGTTTAAAGAACCGGCTTACATAATGTTTTTGGCAGAACTCCGAAAAGAAGATTCGCTTGACGCGGCGCGTGATACGTTGGTTCAAACTATTGAAACCATCGGAAAAACGCCGCCGACCAAGGAAGAAGTCGAACGCGCAAAAACGGGGCTTTTGAAAAACATCGAACTTTCGTTAAACGATCCGAACCGAGTCGGACTCGATATGAGCGAATATATCGCGCTCGGCGATTGGCGTTTATTTTTTATCTACCGCGACCGCTTGAAAGCGGTTACACCGGAGGTCGTCAAGCGCATTGCCGACACATATTTCAAACAATCGAATCGCACCGTCGCCCAATTTGTTCCGACGGAAAAACCCGACCGCGCCGAAATTCCGCTCGTCAAAGATGCTGAATTGATGGCAATGGTCAAAGATTACAAAGGCGGCGAAACGGTCGCGCAAGGTGAGGTTTTCGATCCTTCGCCGGCAAATGTCGAATCGCGCATCAAGCGTATGAATGTCGGCGGTTTGGAAGTCGCGTTTTTATCAAAGGAAAATCGCGGCGATTCGGTCGTCGCTAATATGACTCTGCGTTTCGGCGACGAAAAATCTCTGATGAATCGCGCAACTGCGGCAGGTTTTGCCGGACAACTGTTGATGCGCGGCACTTCAAAACATACGCGCCAGCAATTGCAGGACGAACTCGACCGCTTAAAGGCTCAAGTCGGAATTTTCGGCGGAGCGACCAGCGCGAATGTGAGAATCGAAACAACGCGCCAAAATCTACCCGAAGTTATCAATTTAGTCGGTGAAATGCTCAAAGATTCGACATTTCCGGCAAATGAATTTGATCTTTTGAAACAAGAACAAATTACCGCACTCGAAAATCAAAGAAGCGAACCGCAATCAATCGCATCTCTAACAATTGGACAAATTTTCAATACGTATCCGAAAGGACATCCGCTTTATCAAGGAACTTTAGACGAACAAATTGCCGATGTTAAAGCGGTTACTCTGGACGATGTGAAAAAATTCTATAAAGATTTTTACGGCGCATCGAACGGGCAAATGACTGTGGTCGGCGATTTTGACGAAAAGCAAGTTGGCGATGTCGTCAAACAAACCTTAGGCGATTGGAAAAGTCCGACAGGGTACACCCGCATTCCAAATTCCTACAAAGACATTACGGCGGTAACAAAAGCAATTGAAACTCCCGACAAAGCAAATGCGATGTTCGTTGCGCGTTTGAATGTCAAAGTCCGTGATGATAATCCCGATTATCCAGCGTTAGTTCTGGGAAATTATATGCTCGGAGGCGGTTTCTTAAATTCGCGGCTGGCAACCAGAATTCGTCAGAAGGAAGGTTTAAGCTACGGAGTCGGTTCACAATTTAGCGCGAGTTCTTTGGATGAAAGCGGTTCATTTTTCGCTTTTGCGATCTATGCGCCGGAAAATGCCGAAAAACTTGAAGCGGCTTTTAGAGATGAAATGAGGAAAGCGACAACCGAAGGCTTTACAGTCGAAGAAATTGAAGCGGCGAGAAAAGGCTGGCTTCAAGCGCAACAGCTTTCGCGTGCCAACGACCGCGAACTTTCCGGTAGATTGAATAATTATTTATTCCTCGACCGGACGATTGCCTGGGATGCAAGTTTTGAAGAGAAAATCAGCAAGCTGACTCCCGAACAGATCAATGCAGCGATGAAAAAATATATCACACCGGATAAGATTACAATCGTCAAAGCCGGAGATTTTGCCAAAGCAAAAGCAAAACCTGTTCAATAGAACTTTAACGGAACGCGAACTTTAGTTCGTCAGTCATAAACTTGGATTTGTTGGACGTAACCCGAGTAATGAAACTTTTTTGGTTTTTACTGGCGAACTAAAGTTCGCGTTCCGTTACCTTCTTCGGTTTCGTAAAACGTCCAAAATATCATTGAGCGGAATATCTTTCGCAACCAGTAAAACAAGGAAATGATAAAGCAAATCCGAAGCCTCAGACTTTAAAAGTTCGTCATTATTATCAACCGCTTCGATTATAAATTCGACCGCTTCTTCGCCGACTTTTTGTGAAATTTTATTTATTCCACGCTCAAAAAGCATCGAAGTATTCGAACTTTTGATTGGTCGCGCCTTTCGGTCTTGAATGACTTTTTCGAGTTCAAACAGAAAGTTGTCCGATTCGTTTTTTTCGCTGAAACAGGTATCTTTTCCTGTATGACAAACCGCACCGTTCGGCGTGACTTTGATCAGAATCGTGTCAGAATCGCAATCGAGAATGATCTCTTTAACGGTGAGAAATTTTCCGCTGGTTTCGCCTTTTTCCCAAATCTCTTTGCGCGAACGGCTGTAAAATGTAACTTTTCCGGTCTTTTTCGTCTTTTTGAAAGACTCTTTGTTCATATACGCGAGCATTAAAACTTTTTTCGTCTCCGCGTCCTGAATGATTGCCGGAACTAATCCATCGGGGGATTTTTTAAAATCTGGTTTCATAAATATTATTTCAGTTCAATCAAAAGGCTTTATTGAATAGGATTGTTGAACAAAAATCAAACTCTGACAGGAATATTTCGCTCTTTCAAATAGTTTTTGAGATGCGGAATCTTGATTTCGCGAAAATGAAAAATGCTCGCCGCAAGTCCGGCATCGGCTTTTCCAGATGTAAAAACTTCGACAAAATCTTCTTC
>JBBSAX010000093.1:0-18527 GCA_038251885.1 Pyrinomonadales bacterium
GGGCGAGAAGCGGGATTGGAGTTAGTCTCCTTTACGCGGTCAATAAAGCCGCACGAAAAATTTCAGCTTCAAGCCTCTCTACTCCAACTTTCTTTCAAAATCAGAGTATCATCGCCACCGTCCAATTCATCATGCCATCTCATTTGAAGTTTTTTTGTTTCAAATTTTATAACTATTTGAGTATAAATGACAGAAAATTTTAAGAAAATTTATACGACCATTCGTTTTCTGACACTTCGCAATGCCCATTCAAGAAAAATTAGAGAAATAATAAGTAGATAAGCAAATTCAAACAAATGTCGTCGAAAGAAAACACCGTTGAGAAATGCCCGTGTTAAATCAATAACAGATGTTGTCGGCAAAATGTAGGCGATTATTTGCAGCCATTTCGGTAATAATTCGACTGGAAACCACGCGCCGCACAGAAAAATTGTTGAGAAGAAAAAAGCGAAAAATATATTAAAATGATCAATTTCAAAGATATGCGCCGTTAATCCCAAACCCAAACTTGCTAGACAAAGGCAGCCGATAAGAAGGGGCAAAATTGCCAGCGGCGTGAAAAGAGAAGTTGCGGAACCGAAAACTATCAATAATGGAAGTATAAAAAATGAATCAATAAAACCTTTTGTTAAAGCCCAGATAATTTCGCCAAAAGCCAAAGATTCAGCATTGACCGGAGTTGCCAGAATCGCGTCGTACGTTGATTGGTAAACCATCCGAAAATATGCGCCATATGTCATTTCAAACACGACGCGCATTAAAACCGTAAATGATAAAACGCCCGCGCCAACAAAAGACAAATAGCTCAAACCGTTAATCGTCGAACCAACCAGTGCGCCGACACCGAACCCAAAAGCGAAAAAAGTAAAAATCGGCTCAATAATAGGCGCAATCAATTCCGTTTTCCAAAGACGTAAATAAACGCGAAGGTTTCTTCGCCAAACGGCGAATGCATCAGTTAAATCAACTTTTAAAACTGCTAAAATCAAATTTATTACACTTTATAATCGAAAGGAAAAGCTCTATTTTCTAAAAGATTAATAATCTCGGCAAGACTCGAATGTACTTGATCTTGTAATTTTTTAGAGTATTTATATTTTAAGATATTCTCTTCAAACTCGTCCAAATCTAGAATTTCAAAGGAAAAATCTTTCCAAACTAAAACGTCAATATCTAAATCAATATAATCTATAACACCATTTTTAAAATTTGGAGGTTGGTTTACGTTGCAATAAAAATTCCTTAAGCTTCCTTCCGGTTCGTGAAATCTGAAAATATTAAACCATTTGTTTTTCCAATAATACTCATAACTAATAGTGCCGGGTCTGATAATGCCGAGTTTTGGATGTTTGACTTCAAAGTCAAACACACCCGCAAAAATATATAATTCTGAAGTTTCTTCAATTAGTTCAGCCTTCCAACTACGATGAATTTCACCATCAAATTTGCGAGAGTTAATATTTATCAAACCTTTATCAAACATAATGTTTTCTTGAAAAAATCGGTCGGCATTAATTTATATACTTTAATTTTGTCCAAGTAATTAATCTTTTAGACTTCTGACAACTAAAACCGAGCAAGGAGCGTGATGAACAACCGAATCGGAAACTGAGCCTAAGAGAAGTCTTTCCCAACGATTATAGCCGTGAGATCCGACGATTATTAAATCCGCATTCATTTCCTCAGCCGTTTCCACAATTCTGCTTTCAGGTGAACCTATCAGTAATTCTTTCGAAACTGAAACTTTTTTATGGGAAGTCATTGCCAAAATTTTTTCAAATGTTTCATTCAAAACATTTTCGGCATTTTCGCGCACATTTTTTTCAATTTCGGGAGTTGAAGAAGGCAAATAACCGGCGTAAATGTCAACTGCCATAGGTAATGCCATATCTACAATTGAAATAGCTTTTATTTGATCACCGACCGAAAAACTGAAACTACGGAGAGCTTCAATTGCAGATTCACTATGTTTTGTTCCGTCTATAGCCAGTAAAATCTTCATAAATTTTCCTCCCTGAATAAACTGATGATGTAAAATTTTGTAGTTTAAATATAACGTCTTAAATCAAATATTGACAACAATTCAATAATTATTTATCTAAAAGCAAAAGAAAAACATCTTCTAAATTTGAAGGGCGTAAAAGCATCGGTCGTGTGCCGTAATATTTCATCAAAGGCGTTAGCTCATCGGGGTTTTCTGCAAAATATAAATGAATAAATCCTCTGTTGACTCTTAAAATTCCATCAGTTTTAACCTGTAAATCTAAAGAGTTTGCATCCCTAATTTCGAGCGCGTATTTTTTTACCAGTTGATTGATCAATTCACGCGGAACTCCTTCAGCAACTATCTTTCCGTTTGCCATAAATATCAGTCTCTGACAAAGCTTTTCGGCTTCATCCATATAATGTGTAGATAATATGATTGTGACATTATCAGTGCGGCGTAATTCTTCCAGCTTTTCCCAAATTTCCTGACGAACATTAGGATCCAGTCCGGTTGTAGGTTCATCCAGTAACAAAATTTTAGGTTTGTGAAGTAGCGCACGGGCAATAATCAAGCGACGCTTCATTCCGCCCGAAAGCGAATCAACTTTAGCCGTCTTTTTTTCTGAAAGTCTTATAAAATCGAGCAATTTCATACTTCTTTCAAGTGCCTCAACTTTTGGAATACGAAAATATTTGGAATAAACAAGTAAATTTTCAAGTACATTTAAGTCAGGATCGAGATTATTTTCCTGTGGAACTATGCCCAAGATAGAGCGAATCTTTCTTTCATCATTCCGAACACTGAATTTCTCAACAAACAGTTCGCCCGAGGAGAGCGGGGAACGGCAGGAAATCAGTCGCATAGTCGTAGATTTACCCGCTCCGTTTTCGCCTAAAATGGCAAATGTTTCGCCGGAATTGACGGAAAATGTAATTTCATCAACTGCCCGGAATTTGTCAAAATTTTTAACGATCTTTCTTGCATCAATAGCTGACATATTTACCTGAATCTAATTTCAGTTTTTCTAAAAGCTGAAACATAATGAGTTTTTCAGTTTCGGTCAAAGCTGCAAAAAAATCGTTTTCAAATTGTAGCCATTTCTCTTTAATTTGTTCTTGAAGTTCGATGGCTTTAGGTGTCAAAAAAACCCGCATAACGCGTGCGTCTTTTTGGCATTGATTACAAATAACGAAAGAATTTTTTTTAAGACTTTTGACCATATTATGAATGGTTGGCGGTGAAAGATTTAGTTTCAAAGCCAGATCAATCTGGCTTTGTCCATCTTCGATATAAAGCAATTGTAATACAAAAACTTGTCCGCCGTGCAAGCCCAAATCACTCATTGCTTTTTCAAAACCTGCTCTATAAACATTTGTAACTTCTGAAAACAGGTAAGTTGTGGTTTCTTTGATTTTCATAAATTTGATTAGCTAGCTAAAGATATATACTTAGTATGTTAATTATTAACATACTAAGTATATATCTTTAGCTAGCTAATCACCAGATTAATAACACAAGTTTTTAACATTAACATTTCCAAGCGGCGAAACACGCACAGTGATTACAGGCGCGTTCGGCTATTACCGATTTACAGACATTCCATCAGGTGGAACTTATGTTTTCAGCGTTTCCGCTAAACGCTATGAATTTAATCAGAACACTCAACTTCGTTCAATTACTGAAGACGTTCAAGATATTGATTTCATTGCTGATGAGTCCCGTGAATGGATTAGCATCCTTCAAAAATGAGTAGGGCGGAAATTAGGAAAGCAGAAAAAACCTGAAAGAGATTTTGGCTTTAAAAATTCTCATTTTGTTAATTTTGCAGAAGACTTAATCAGACGAATTTCTCCGAGAAGTACTTTTAATAAATCTTCCGTGCTTTTTATACTCTCCAAATTGTGACCGCCTATTTGGGTGGGTGTTTCGCCAAGACCAACCCTTGCCTACCCAAAACCTACCTAAACTTTCCACTCGAATGGGTGGTGTCACAACTATTGTTTTCCTTTAACATCAACACATCGCCAATTAAAAAAAATAATAGGCATTGAATTTAAAAGAGAAAAAGTTCGATTTTTACAATACAAAACAAACGGAGAACATTAATGAAAAGCATATTGGCGATTTTTATAATCCTGATTTCGATTTTTGCGGCAAATGCCCAAACGACGAGTTTTACTTATCAGGGAAAGTTAAACGATAATTCGCTTCCGGCAACAGGCAATTACGAATTTCAGTTTAAGGTTTTCGATAGGTTAGGCGGCGGAACGCAAATCAGCGGAATTACACAAACGGTCAATGCCGATGTAACCAACGGAATTTTCACGGTCGAATTGGATTTCGGGGCGGCAACTTTTTCGGGTGCAGAAAGATTTCTCGAAATTTCAGTTCGCCGGAATGCCAGCGAAAGTTTTGTGACTCTTTTGCCGAGACAACCGATAACAAGTTCGCCGTATGCAATAAAATCAAAGAACGCCGAAACGTCCATCATCGCCGAAAACACGTTCAGACTCGGCGGAATTCTTGCCGATCAATACGTTCAAACAAATGACACACGAATGTCCGACGACCGCAATCCGCTCGCCGGAAGTCCGAATTACATTCAAAACGGCACAACCACGCAAACTTCTTCAAACTTCAAAATTTCCGGCACGGGCGACGCGAGTATCTTTAATGCCGCGACTCAATTCAATTTGAACGGAAATCGCGTTTTGAGTAATGCGGGAACCGTTAATTTGTTTGTCGGTGTAGATACCGGAAACTTTAATACCGGATTTTCCAACACATTTGTCGGCACTGCCGCCGGACGCGACAACACATCGGGCAACGAAAATGCGTTCTTCGGCAGAAATGCCGGACTCGTCAACAACACCGGAAATCAAAATGCTTTTTTCGGCAGAAATGCGGGCTTGGCAAACACTTCGGGGTCGGGCAATTCATTTTTCGGTTATTCGGCGGGGTCTAAAAATACAAATGTTTGCTGTAACTCCTATTTCGGATATGCTGCCGGATTAAACACAGACACGGGCGGCGCAAACGCATTCTTCGGTTATGGTGCAGGAATTAGCAACACTTCGGGTGGCGGAAATTCATTTTTCGGTGACAGCACCGGATTAAATACCACAACCGGCACCGGAAATGCTTTTTACGGGCGGTCAGCGGGAGCATCAAATATCACCGGAATAAATAATACTTTGTTCGGTGCGGGTGCAAATGTCGGTTCCGGTAATCTTACCAACGCGACGGCAATCGGTTTCGGAACAATCGTTTCGCAAAGCAATTCATTGATTTTGGGAAACAATGCGAATGTCGGCATCGGCACGAGTTTGCCGAATTCAAAATTAACCGTCGTCGGTTTGATCGAAACAACGACGGGCGGCGTAAAATTCCCTGACGGCACGATTCAAACCACGGCGACACTCGGCTCGGCGGTCACGAGTCTCAACGGATTAACCAACAATGTGACGCTCGCCGCCGGTTCAAATATCACGATTACACCGGCGGGCAACACGCTGACCATCGCTTCAACATTCGGCGGCGGAATCTTGAATCAAACGGCACTGCAAGCCTCATCAAACTTTAATATTTCCGGCACCGGCAATGCGAACATTTTTAACGCGACAACTCAGTTTAATATCGGAAATAATCGAATTTTGAGTAATGGCGGAACGGGTAATCTGTTTCTCGGAACGAATTCCGGGATTTCAAATCCGACCGGCGAGCGAAATACTTTTCTTGGATTTAATGCCGGACAAGGAACTACAAGCGGTAACTGGAACGTATTTGTTGGAGCGGAAACCGGTTTGGAAAACAACATCGGCGAACGAAACACTTTTGTTGGCACATTTTCCGGCTTAAAAAACACAAGCGGGAGTTACAATTCGTTTTTCGGACTTGATTCGGGAAACCTGAACACAACCGGATCGTCGAATTCATTTGTCGGTGTGGGTGCCGGAAAAAATAATCTTATCGGCAGCAATAATTCATTTTTTGGGACATCAGCCGGATTTAACAATACGACAAGCAACAACGCATTCTTCGGATTTGAAGCCGGAAACTCGAATACAACCGGACCGTCGAATTCTTTTTTCGGTTTTCGTGCCGGAAAAAATAATGTCACGGGCGGCGATAATGCATTTTTCGGAACGAATGCCGGACTCAGCAACACTTCAAGCCACAACGCATTTATCGGATTTGAAGCCGGCAAATCGAACACTGACGCAACCGGCAACACGTTTGTCGGGTCACAAGCGGGACGCGACAATACGGCGAACTTCAATTCGTTTTTCGGTCGCCTTGCGGGTTTTGCAAATACGACCGGCGATAATAATGTGTTTTTAGGGTTTGAAGCCGGGGAATTCAATTTAACGGGCGGCGACAATACGTTTGTCGGATACCGGACAGGACAAGCTAACACGACCGGAATTGATAATTCCTATTTCGGTTTGGGTGCAGGCAATCAATCAAATGGCAGCCAAAATGTATTTGTCGGTAAAACCTCCGGACTCAACAACACTTCGGGCAGCAGCAACACGTTTCTCGGTCGGGCGGCAGGATCGGGAAATACCGACGGGAACAGTAACATCTTCATCGGAAAATTGTCGGGAAGTAACAATTCGACCGGTGATAACAACACGATCGTCGGTGCCAATGCCGATCTCGGATTTAGCGGTCTTACATTCGCAACGGCGATTGGTTCTCAAGCGGTAGTTTTTACCAACAACACGATAATGCTCGGACGTTCGGACGGGAGCGATAAAGTGCGGCTTCCGGGACTCGGTTCGGGTGGCACAAACCAACTCTGCCGAAACTCATTAAGCGAAATCGCCGCTTGCTCTTCGTCACGTCGTTACAAAGATAACATTGTTGATTTTAAGCAAGGTATGAGTGTCGTAAATCGCCTTCGCCCGGTTACTTTCAATTGGAAAGCGGACGGCAAACCCGATTTAGGTTTTGTGGCGGAAGAAGTTGCCGAAGTGGACGAAAATATGATCGTTCGGAATGAAAAAGGCGAAGTTGAAGGCGTCAAATATGATCGTGTCGGTGTGGTTTTAGTCAATGCCGTCAAAGAACAGCAAGCTCAGATCGAAACTCTGGAAAAACAAAATCAACAGCTCAACAGTCAGGTCGAAGTTCAGCAAAAACAGCTTGACGAACAAAAGAAGGAACTCGATCTTTTGAAACAATTCATCTGTTCACAAAATCCGGCGGCGAGTTTTTGCAAGGAGAAAAAAGATGAAAATAAATAATTTGCCGGTTTTGATATTGATGCTTACGGTGCTTTTGCCGATGGCAGCATTGGCTCAAATTGCTTCGGGCGGCGGTTTTTCACTTGAAAAATCGGCGGTTGCCAATGGCGGCGGCACAAGTTCAAGCGGTCAATTCTCCGTGATCGGCACAACCGGACAAAATACTGCCGGAGTAAAGCCGAACAATCCGCCGTTTTCCCATCAAAGCGGATTTTGGGTTAGCGAATCATTTCTTCCAACTGCCGCCACGATTTCAATCAGCGGAAAGATAAGGACAGCCAGCGGACAGGGAATCAGAAATGCAAATGTAACTTTGACTTCCCCAAATGGCTCAATACGAACCGTTTTTACAGGTTCATTCGGCTCATTTAGATTCACCGACGTAGAAGTCGGTCAGACGTATATTTTGACAATTTTTTCAAAGCGATTTGCTTTTGCCAATCCTTCACAAATTATTTCGCCGTTGGAAGACTTAACAAATATCGAGTTTGTTTCCCAAAATTAAACCTGCTTTATCAAGGAATTAAAGGTAAAGATTTCAAATGGATGCAAGAATTTTGAGCGATCTAAACGCAGAACAGCAACTACCAAATCCTTTGACGGTTTCAGGAGAAAATAAGATGAATCAAAATTTAGAGCAAGCCCAGCCAAGTCCGGCAAAAATTCGCGCACTCGGCGGAGCTTTAATCTTTATCGGCATATTGTTGGTCGGCGGAATGGGTGCGATTATGTGGTGGATGAACAATGCCGTTAATAATCCGTCATCAACCACTAAATTCACCGGAACGTCCGACCAAAAAACGGTTGCATTTCTTATTTTGGGCGCAGTCACGGCATTCGGCTGTTCGTCATTGATTGCCGGAATCTACCAGTTTGCGACGGGCAGACGAAATAAAAAACTGATTTGGCTGATGCTCGGGATTTGGGTTGTTTTGGTAATTATGGTTTGGGCAGTGCAGGTAGTTTTCCAACCGTAATTATTTTAGTCCAATTTCTAGAAATCTACCCGATTAAAGCAAATTCGAGGTGAGTCTAAAGTTTCAAATTCAAAGGTAGAAGCCATAAATCAAGTAAAATCTATCTTGGAAGAAAAATAAATGAAAATTATGAAATCTATTTTTGCAGTAACAATCACGGCTTTATTTGCCATCGGATTAACAACTGCTTGCCAAAACAATCCGGCAACACAAAACAACGCAGTAAATCAAACTGCTAACAAAGCGACGACAAACGCTAATCAAAACGCGAATCAGGCAAATAAACCTGAAACAAACTCGGCTGCGAATGATGCTAAATCGGAAATAAATTCAACCGTTTCGGTATCTGCAACCACGCCGGAAGCTGCCTACAAATCCTATTTTGCCGCCCGCAAAAATAGAGACATCAAAGCCTTAAAACAGCTTGTTTCAAAAGAGATGGTTGATTTTTTCAAGATGATGGGCGGTGAAGACAATCCAAACGCCCTCGATGATGGACTAAAGATGTTAACTGAAAGTCCGCAAGGTGATTCGGATGAAATCCGCGACCTAAAAGTTAAAGGCGATACCGCAACGGCTAAATTTGAGGATAAAAACGGCGAGTGGAAAACGATGGATTTTGTTAAAGAACACGGGACTTGGAAACTGACAATTCCCGGTTTAAACTAAAAAACAACGGTTACAGTTCACTGGACGAATCGAAAAAAAGAATGCGTAGTTAACCGCCACTAAATTTGCGATTAACTACGCATCCCTATTTTACTAATTTCCAGTTTACATTTATTTTATTACTATCCTTTTTGGACTATGTAATCAAATGAAAATTGCCCGAATCTTTGAAGTTTTTTCTAATAGAAAGTTTATTCTCCAAGGTTTCCGGCTCTTTTTCGTCCTTTTCTCGACCGCAATATTCATTTTTGCCGAACAGCTTCCGATTAAAACTTATTCCTCCGTTGATGGATTGGCGAGCAGCGTGATTCAGAATATTACACGCGATTCCAAAGGCTTTTTGTGGTTTTGTGCGCGTGGCGGACTGAGCCGTTTTGACGGATATCAATTTACAACCTACAAAATCAACGATGAAAACGCTTCTAACTTAATTCATTATTTTTTGGAAACCCGCGACGGAAACTATTGGATTTCAACCGATAACGGGCTTTATCGCGTCCGACCGCAGGAAAATACTGTCGTTCAGCCCGTTCCCAATCGTCCGGGAAGTGGTGTGCGCGTGTTGAATGCCGAAAGAGTTGCCGACGGCACGTTTTATGTTTTGTATGAAGACAGCAAAGGGCGTTTTTGGGGAGGCTCAGGACTCAGCCAGGGGTTGTTTTTGATCGAAGACCGCGACGCGGAGAAAGTGACGCTGAAAGAAGTAGATTTCAGTCCGACCGCGAGAAAAGAAAACAGACTCGCAATCCGGTCTGTGGTCGAGGGAAAAGACGATAGTTTATGGCTGATAAGTATGGCTGGCGCAATGCGAATGTTACCCGATGGTCGTTGGGTTGAATACCAATTGCCCCTTGCAAAAACCGAAGCACCTTACAGCATTCGCCTTGATAATAAAGGGCGGGTTTGGTTTTCACACAACACGGGAGTTTATGTTTTAAAGCCTGAATCAGTTGCTGATTTTGCAAATAATGAACAACATATCATTCGCGCAGTGCCGATTGAGCAGCAGGAAGTCGGAGTTGTCGGAACAATAAATTTGCCAACTGAATCCGGCAAAATGATTCGTTTGAGATTCAAAGAAAACGGCGATTCAGATGATGCCGGGCAAACGGTTACGTCAAATATCCAAGAGATTTTTTCAACCTCTGACGGTAAAATGTGGCTTCCTTCCAGCAAGAGCCTCTATATTTTTGACGGCGGAAACTACGCGCGGCTTCACGATACGAATTCGCTCCCCGGAAAGTCAACGCAGATCGTCGAAGATTTGCAGGGAAATCTCTGGTTCGGAACTGCTGCCGGTGTGTTCAAATATGTCCGAAACGGTTTGATAACTTACAATCAAGCCGGCGGATTGACCGAGCCGATTGTGCATTCGATACAAGAAACGCCGAACGGTCAATTATTGGTCGTTCACGGAAATTGGTTCGTGAGCATTCTGTCAGCCGAAGGCATCACGACCACCCAGCTTAACTTGCCGAAAGACAGCCTTTCAACTTGGACTTCAAAGCCGATTTTTCAGGATAAAACAGGTGCCGTCTGGTCGCTGGCGAATAAAGGTCTTTATCGTTTTTCGTCATTCAATTCATTGACGGATTTGAAGCAAAAGATTCCGCAAACTATTGACAATCCGGTAATTCAAAAAGATTTTTGGTATCGCGCTTTCCCCGATAGTCAAAGCAATATTTGGTTCAGCACCCACGTTGCGACTGAGAAAAATTCACTCTACAAATACAATTTGCAAACGTCTGAATGGACGGATTACACCAACGCCGAAGGTTTTCCGAAAGGCAAGTCCGTTGCTTCGTTTGCCGAAGATAAAGCAGGAAATTTATGGTTCGGTTTTTACGGCGAAGATGGCATCGTCAAATTTGCAAACGGGCGTTTTATACAAATAAACGAGGCGCAAGGTTTACCGAAAGGCGCGGTTTTGGATTTGAAAGTTGACGGCAAGGGTCGGCTGTGGATTAGTTCGACCGGCGATGGATTGGCAAGGCTTGATGATCCAAACGCGGCAAATTTAAAATTTATCCGCTACACCGAAAATGAAGGTTTATTGAGCAACAATGTGCGCTGTTTGGCGGAAGACGCAGACGGCAATATTTACGCCGGAACGGTGCGCGGCGTTAGTCAAATCAATCAGCAAACAGACAAAATTAAGAATTTAACCACAGATGACGGTTTAGCAGCGGATTTTGTGACAGCGGCTTTTCGGGACAAACAAGGTGCAATGTGGTTTGGCACGGCAAACGGGCTTTCCAAATTTGAGCCGAAAAAAGAAACTGCGCCGCCGGTGCCGCAAGTTTTAATCAGCGATTTACAGATTGCCGGAACAAATTATTCAGTCTCGGAATTCGGGCAGAGATTAATTGAAGGAATCGAAGTTGCCGCTTCGCAAAACAATCTGCGGGTTGATTTTTTCGGAATCGGCGAAGCCAAAAACTTGCGGTATCAATACAAACTCGAAGGTTCGGGCGGCGATTGGAGTCAGCCGGGCGAACAGCGTTCGGTGGATTTCGGCAATCTCAAATATGGAACGTATCGTCTGCTGATTCGTGCCGTCAACAATTCCGGGGTTTCGGGCGAAGAACCGGCGGTTATTTCATTTCGAATAAATCCTCCTTTTTACCAGACGTGGTGGTTTATCACATTGGCGGTTTTGATGCTTGGCGGTTCGGTTTTCGCGCTTGATCGCTATCGCGTCCGCAAAACCCGGCAGGTTGAAAAAGCCTACGTTGATTTGCAAAAATCGGAAATTGAAAGACGTGAAGCCGAAACTGCCCTGCAAAAATCCCGTGAAGAACGTCTCAAAGAATTGGAAAGAGTTCGCACTCGGATTGCGACGGATTTGCACGATGACATCGGTTCATCTTTGACGCAGATTGCCGTTTTATCCGAAGTTGCCCGCAGTCAAGCCAATTTATTAAAAGCCGAAGAACTTTCGACACCGCTCGAAAGAATCAAAGGCGTTTCCAAAGAATTGGTGTCGGTGATGAGCGATATTGTTTGGGCGATCAACCCGACAAAAGATAATTTGCCGGATCTGGTGCAGCGTATGAGACGTTTCGGCAGCGATGTTTTATCGGGACGCGGAATCAAATTTGAATTATCCGCTCCCGAAGTCGAAAATAATCTCGCTCTCGGTGCCAACATCCGGCGGGAAGTTTTCGCCATTTTCAAAGAGGCGGTCAACAATATCGTCAAATATGCCGAAGCCACCGAAACGAAAGTTTCTTTTCAAATCGAAGATCAACGGATCACGCTGAAAATTGAAGATAACGGAAAAGGATTTGATACCGACGAGATTTTAAGCGAAGATTTTCGACCGGAAATCGGCGGCAACGGATTGATCAATATGCGCCGCCGTGCCAAAGATTTAGGCGGCGCGTGTGAAATTCTTTCCGAAATAAACTACGGCACAAAAATCACGATCAACATTCCTCTGCAACTGCCGGAGAATCTTTCCGCCAAGTAAAATTTTACCCGCCCAAAACCTACCCATTTTTATCCAAGACTATTTTTAACTCACCAATTCGATTACTTAAACCACCTGTAATTAATACTTAACAGGTAAATTAAATGTTCTTTTTGCTAACGAATGGGCGGGGCGTATTTTTCTTCGGTTTCGTATCCTATCAATGTCATCAAGGAAATCTTGCTGATTAATAAAACGATAATTTGTAAACTAAGGAAAAAAATAAAATGGGAAAAACCCAATCAATAATAGTTCCGATTTCTGATGGTCGGAATCGAATTTGCGGCAAATATTAAAATAGAATTTTTCAGCGAAACAGTGCAGAATATAAACTGCTCTGTTTCATTCGTCGCTCATATATGATAAAAATAAATTCAATGACAATGGCAACCGAAAGTAAAACAATCACCACGATCATCGTCGAAGATCAACGCAATCTGCGCGAAGGCTTACAAATGCTGATCAACTTCACGCCCGGTTTCAAATGTCTCGGAGCCTTTCGGACAATGGAAGAGGCATTGGCAAGGATCAAATACGATTTACCCGATGTGGTTTTGTCGGACATCGGTTTGCCGGGAATGTCGGGAATCGAAGGCATTCGGATTCTCAAAGAAAAATACCCGGAATTGGTGGTTTTGGTTTTGACCGTCTATGACGATAACGAAAAAATTTTCGACGCTTTATGCGCCGGAGCGAGCGGCTATTTGCTGAAACATACCGAGCCTTCACAGCTTATTATTTCGGTCAGGGAAGCGGTCAGCGGCGGCGCGCCGATGTCGCCGGAAGTTGCCGCCAAGGTCATCAAACTTTTCCGTGAAGTTCGTCCCGCGGAAAAAGTCGAATATGATTTAACTCCGCACGAACTGCGTCTTTTGAAACTGCTGGTTAACGGCTATAACTATGTCACTGCTGCCGAAGAACTCAAAATCAGCTATAACACGATAAAATTTCACGTCCGCAATATTTACGATAAATTACAGGTTCATTCCAAATCCGAAGCAGTCGCCATTGCAATGCGGGATCGAGTGATCCAATAATCTTCCTGATTCAACGCATATTTGACGATTAACGGGTAAGTTTTTCGCCACGCAAAACTCTCCTTTCTCCTCGTTTGATTACTGATTGCTATACTAATACAAGTTTTTTTGAGAAATTCCAAAGTTGTCAAAGACTGGATTTACGGGATAATCGCGGCAAACGGCACGCTCTTGCGATAATTTTGCTTAAAGTAATGTTGGCGATTTTAGTAAACCGGGAAGGGAAAATGTCGAGTATCCATCGGCATTTGGAATTTCATCACGAGCAGTTGTTGGATTTTCTGGGTTTAGAGTTAAAGCCGTGTGTTTTGCGCTCACATTTGCCGATTGTTTTAATCAAAGTGTCAATTATTGGACTGGGACGCTTTGTTCTTTGAAAACTATGGAGTGCGATTTAATGAGAAGCAGAAGAAATGGTTTGCCGCTGATGGCAAAGAGTTGCGCGGGAGTTTCTAAAAGCGCACTGTGAATTAGATAGAGCGGTAGATGCCTGTTATGGTTCGCGCAAATTCAACACGGACTTGGAACGCCTCGAATTTTTGTTTGATCTTTACCGGCAATACACCGATCCGCTTACCCAAATGGCAGAGAAGGAAACCCGGAAAGCTAAGTGAATCCAACGCAAACCGGCTTAGATTTAATTGTTACCAAAAAAGTAAGCAAATTTGTTGATAACATAGACAACAAGGCTTAAAGTGAGAATTGGAGGTAATAATAATGTCGCAAGTAAGAGTTAGTGAAAACACCCACGAAGTATTGCGTTCGCTTTCTTCGCGGGAAGGAAAATCAATGCAGGATATTATAGACAAAGCCATTGAAGATTATCGCAGAAAAGCCTTTTTGGAAGGCTTGAGCAATGATTATCGGCTTTTGCAGGAAAACCCCGAAGCGTGGAAAGAACACGAAGCAGAAACGGCTTTGTGGGATAATACTTTGATGGACGGACTAGAAAACGAATGAGCCAAATAAAACACGGCGAAATCTGGCTGGCAAATCTCAGTCCGACAATCGGACGGGATCAGGCGGAAATGCGCCCGGTTCTCATTCCGTCGAGTGATTACTTTAATCAGGGCTTTGCACAGCTTGTTTTTGCTATTCCGATCACATCCAAAGATAAAAACATCCGTTCGCACGTTGCCGTTTTCCCGCCGGAAGGCGGTTTAACTTTGCCGAGTTTTATAATGTGCGAAGCAATGCGCTCGATTAGCAAACAACGCCTTGTAAAACATTTAGGCAGTATTTCACCCGAAACGATGCACGAGGCAGAAGATACTTTAAAAATTCTACTCGAAATTCAATAAGACTTAAAAACAGTGTAAAAAATTATAACAGTATTGAATTGTAATGTTGTAACAGTATAAAAGCGCAAAACGAAAGTATTATGTATGTCCGTTTTGCCTGAAATGATAAAGAAGAAGAAACAGCAAAAAGAGCCGGAAGCCAGCCAGCCGCAGGGAAATTAAACCGCGCCCGAAACCGTCAAAACCTTTGATGATTTTGAGCAAAGCTATCCGCACCAGCTCCGCTTTTTGAATATAATCAGCCGCAGGATAAGAACTATTCAAATACCGTTGAACTTTACGATTTTATGCCCAAAACTTTCTACAACTTTCGGTAATCTTTCACAAAAGACTTTACGCCCGCAAAGTTCATTGCGACACCGAAATTTTCTGCTACAAAGTTGAAGCCGAATGGCAACTCCGTGCCACGGCAAAACACTTATTCGGCGCACATAATTGCTGTGTAAACTAAAGGAGTGAACTTTTTATTGCGGACATTTGCCAAACAGTTTCGATGTTTGAGCGACAATTGTTATCGAATCCGAATGAGAAACGATAGAAACAATCCGAATCGCTTTGGAGTCACCCGATAAAGTTGAAACTTGTATTCTACAAATCTACAACTTTCTCTGTAATTGCACCAAATTTACGGAAGATTCGTTCAAACGTGATGACTGTTCATTTTCAGCGTAAAAGGCACTTTATCTGTATAAATTGTGTTTTGAACCAAATGCGAAACGCCATCTTTACAAAATTCAAGTATTTCATCATCAGAATAAAAATTGCATTTCAGATTACTTTTCACGGGCAATTTACAAATCAACTGATTACGTTATTGCTTAAGATTCCTAAATTCTCTATCTCAACTTCTACCAAATCGCCTGCATTTAATTTGGAAACACCGGAAGGAGTCCCGGTGGCAATGATGTCGCCGACATTTAAGGTCATCTGATTTGAAATGTATTTGATAAGAAATGGAATCGGGAAAACCATTTGTGAAGTTCTACCGTTTTGTTTGACCATACTGTTTACCTTAGTGGTTAACCGAATATCGGAAAAATCTAAATCGGTTTCTATAAAATTGCTAATCGGACAAAAAGTGTCAAAAGATTTGGCGCGGGTAAATTGAATATCCTTTCGCTGCAAATCTCTGGCAGTTACATCATTTAAGCACAGGAATCCGAAAATATAATCGTGTATGGTATCGTTTTCAGATAGGTTTTTGCATTTTTTGCCGATAACAACAGCTAATTCGCCTTCGTGTTCAACCTGACCTGATTGTTTCGGTATAATAATATTTTCCCCATTTATAATGATTGAAGAAGTTGCTTTAAGAAATAAAAGGGGTTCTTGCGGAACCTCATTGCCAAGTTCGGCAGCATGTTCGGCATAATTCCGCCCGACACAAATTATTTTTGAAGGAATAACCGGTGGTAAAAAAATTGCCTCGGATTCGTTAATCGAACCTGAAAAATCAGTAGATTCAGAAATATTTTCCAAGCCCACTGATTCAGAGTAAATAAAAATACTATTGTCTTTTAATAACCCGTACGATGATTTATTTTTATAAAAAATCCGGCAAATTTTCATATTTGTTTAAGGTGCTGTTTCGGAAATTATTTCTGAAGGTTTACTGATATTTCCGGCATTATCTATCGCTGTTAAATAGTAAAAATATGTTTTTCCCCGTTCCACCTGTTTATCCTGAAACGTATTAGTTCTCAGCGTTTCAGGCGTTAAAAGTATCCATTCCGTAAGTGGTAAGTTTTGGTCAATTGATCTGTAAATTTTATAACCTGCAATGTCTTTTTCAGGATTAGCCGCGAAAAATATTGAAAGATTGCCGGGAGCGGCGGCGATAGTTATCGCTTCAGGTGCAGACGGGGCAAATGTATCTTTTGGAGAAACATCAATAGTAATTGAATCAAGACTTTCGACTTTTTCCCCGTCACTTCCGAGTGAAACCGTGCGGACAAAATATCGGTATTTTTTCCCGAATATGAAAGATTCGTCAGAGTATGAAGTTCCTGATTCAGCCGAGTTATTTAATATTGTAAATACTTCAACTTCATTTTCCTTTCTGTAGATATTATATCCGAGTATATTTACAGGCGTTGAATCATCTACATTCGCAGTCGGCGGATTCCATTTAATAATAATTGCCGGCTCGGTGATTTCAGCAATAACCTTTTCCGGGTTTTTTGCAACTTTTGCTGTCGGTTCGATTAATAAAAAATTTGAAAAAGCCGCTTTTTGTCCTTCGGCATTCACAAATCTGATTGCATAAATCAAACGTATCTGTTGACCGGCAAATTCCAGATTATCTTTATAAGTTTGTGTTTTTAAGCCGAAATCATTATTTGTAAGTTTAATCGTATTAATCAGAGTGCTGCGTGCGGAAAATTCATCTTCGGTAAGTGTCAAGGAAAGGTTTGAAGGTTCGGCATAACGATAAATATCAACCCGATCTATATTCAGGATATTGCCAGCGGGAGCATTTCTCGCCGGCATCGTCCAACTTAAAAAAACGATGTTTCCTCTTTGTGTTCCCGCAATTTCAACTTTTTGCAGAACTCTTTCTACAGGTGGTAGCGGAGGCTTGCGCTTGCCACAGCATAATGCAGTAAATAAATAAAGCACTATAAGCACAATGACTGCTTTATTTGAATAAAGTATTTTTTGTTTAAGCGCATTAAGCATAATGTTTAATTATAAAATATATTGCCTGAGATTTTCATCTTGAACAAGACTGCTAAGTTTATCTTTAACATATTCCGCATCAATAATCTGATTCTTGTTTTCGATCTCATTGCCGAGAAAACTAATTTCCTCAAGAAGAGTTTCAAGAAGTGTGTGAAGCCTTCTTGCTCCGATGTCTTCTGTGTTTTTATTAACTTCTTCGGTCATTTCGGCGATCTCGGAAATAGCATCTTCGGTAAATTCCAGATTTACTTCTTCCGTCTTAAGCAGTGCTTGATATTGCTTAATAAGCGAATTTTTAGGTTGTATAAGTATGCGCTTAAAGTCATCAAGTGTTAAAGATTCGAGTTCGACTCTGATCGGAAATCTGCCTTGTAGCTCAGGAATTAAATCCGAAGGTTTAGAAACGTGAAATGCACCGGCGGCGATAAATAAGATGTGATCGGTATTAACCATTCCATATCTTGTATTGACAGATGTTCCTTCAACTATAGGTAACAAGTCTCTTTGCACGCCTTCGCGGGAAACGTCAGGGCTTCCGCCGGATTCTCGTCCGGCAATTTTGTCTAATTCATCAAGGAAAATTATTCCCGAAGATTCGGTTTTTTCGATGGCAATTCTAGTGATTTGCTCCATATCTACAAGATTTTCCTGTTCATCCCGCAGAAGATATGTTTTGGCTTCGGATATTTTCAATTTTTTCTGGACGGTTTTTGTCGGAAACAAATTTCCGAACATATCCTTAAAATTCACGCCCATTTCTTCCATTCCATTCCCGCCGACAAAATCTATCATCGGAGTCGAACGATCTTGAGCTTCTATTTCGATCAAGCGATCATCAAGTTCGCCGTTTCTGAGTTGTTCACGGAGTTTTTCGCGGGTTCTATTTTTTGAATTTGAATCAATCAGATCAATTGAATTGTCCGTTTCATAACTTGAATAGTTGGATGTCGGCAATAACATATCGAGAATTTTTTCTTCGACATTTTCTTTGGCTCTTTCCTGAACTTTTTCAAACTCGGATTGCTTGGTCATATCAATTGCAATGTCTGCAAGTTCGCGCACCATACTTTCGACATCTCTGCCGACATACCCGACTTCGGTAAATTTGGATGCTTCGATCTTTATAAAAGGAGAATTGGCAAGACGCGCTAAA
>JBBSAX010000094.1:0-18398 GCA_038251885.1 Pyrinomonadales bacterium
ATTTTCTTTCGACTTTGAACTTTGAACTTTGAACTTTGAACTTTGAGTTTGTAATTTATCAAACCGATTTTTCGATCTTTGCGCCCAACGAGCCGTCATTTCCAGACTTTTTCGCGTGACATCAATTCCCGCATCGCCCGGCGGACATTCATCGAAAACCATGACGATTTCCGCGCCCAAAGCCGCTTGAATTTCCATCGAAACCTCAGGCGACAGAAACATTTTCGTTCCGTCAATGTGCGAGCGAAATTCAACGCCTTCTTCAGTTAATTTACGCAAATCCGTCAGAGAAAAAACCTGAAAACCGCCCGAATCCGTCAAAAGCGAACGATTCCATGTCGAAAATTTATGCAAACCGCCGAGTTCCCGAATAATTTTCGTTCCCGGACGAAGCCACAAATGATAAGTGTTTCCTAAAATTATTCGCGCATCAAGCTCATCTTCGAGCCATTCGTAGCGAATTCCTTTGACCGTTCCTTGCGTTCCCACGGGCATAAAAACAGGCGTTTCAATTTCTGAACGCCTCGTTCGCAAAATTCCCGTCCGCGCATTTCCGTCTTGCGCCGTAACTTTCCAATCAATTGGTTTTTCCATTAAAATTATTTTTTCTTCCGATCAAAGCCCAGATTTGCGGCGCACCAATCGCAGTTTCCGATATGATTTCGCCGTTTTCATTGACCAAAATTGCCGAAGGCGTTCCGCTCATTCCAATTTTTTCGGCGATTTTATATTCTTTATCTAAAATAATCGGTGAAATCAAATCGAGTTTTTCGTGCGCTTCGAGTTCGCCGTCAGAAAAAACTATCAAATTCGGTTCATCTTGTCCTTTAATTTTTTCCCATTCGCGCAAATCTTCCAGCATATTTATACAATACGGACAAGTTATGCTCCAAAAAGTTACGAGTGTTTTCTTGCCTTGAAAATCATCTGCACCAATTTTTCTACCCTTTAAATCTTCAATTTTAAACGGCGGAATCTTTTCCCCGATTTTCGATTTTCTTGCGCCGTTTTCGCTATTTGAAATATAAAACGAATCCTTTTCAGGGGATTCTGCTTTTATCTTTTCAACCAATTCACGAATTGCTACATCGCCCGCCGCCACGCGGCTTCCGGTTGTTCCATCCGAATTTACGAGTAAAGCGGTCGGTGTCCAAATGGCTTCAAATTCAATTGCGACTTCCTTGTCTTTTTGAATTAAAATTTGTTTTGTTGTTTCACCGAATTTTTCCAGATTGTCCTTAACTTTTCCGTTACTGATAAACACAAAATTAATTTTTTCGCCCAAATCTTTTTGCCATTCCCGGATTTCAGGGAGCAAAGCCCTGCACGGCGTGCAAGTCGGGCTGACAAAAAAGAACAGCATCGGTTTGGCTTGTGCCAGAAGATGCTCAAACGCAACATTTCTACCATTTACATCCGGCAAAACAAAATCAGGCGCGGGCGCACCAATTGGCAAACCGTCTTCGGGATGCGTCGTGTGCTCGCGTTCGACTTTATTTTCACCGCTTGAAATAACTTCCAAAACCTCGATGCGCCGCATAATCTGAACTTGCTGCGCGGAAATTTGCTTCAAAAAATAAATAATCGCCGCCAACAGAACAACAATTGCCGAACCAATGAAAATTTGCATAAAATCCGTATTTCCAATCGAATTAAAATCTGACGAAAATAAATTCAAGCCCTGATGGAAGCGTCCGCTAACAACTAAAAAAATTCCCAAAAGTGCGAAAATTATGTTGCGAATCAAACTTTTTTTCCCGACAGGTTCGGAATGAATCTGCCCGAAACAATGACAATCCGGCGCATTTCCCTGTGCAATCTGATAAAGCATTCCGCCGATAAAAATTAAAAGCAAAAGACTTGCGCCAGTTGCACCGAACCAGGAAGTTTCGATAAATAAAAGCGAAAAGGCAATCGCAATTTCACCAATCGGCAAAATTATCGAAAAAGGTTTCGCCAAACCTTCCGGCACACCGAAATCTTTGACGGCTTTTTCCGAACCCTTCAAATCAAGTAATTTGCCAATTCCTGCCAAAATAAAAATCCCGGCAAGAACCAATCTGACGATTAGTAAAATAATTTCCATAATAAAAAGCAAGAAAATTTAGAATAGAATATTTTTCAAATCTTGAAAACTCCAATCTAATTTTCTTGCTTTTATTTTTTATCGAATCACAAAATTTTCATTTGATTTATGTGAATTGATAAATAATAAATCCCGTAACCTTTACCTTTTGTCCCGTTAAAGTTGTCGGAGTAAATTTCGATGATCGTGCCGCATTTACCGCTGAAGTTTTTAGCAAAGGATGTCCACTAACGGCACTTGCCGAAATGACATTTCCGTCTTCATCAATCACGACTTGAACCTTGACTTCACCTTTTGCGCCGACGCTTTTTGCCGCCGCCGGATACGAAGGCATTACAAGATTTCGCGCTTTTCCGTTGACAACTCCGCCCGAAATCATTGTCGGCGGTTTTACTTCTTTTTTGGTTATCGGCGGCGGAATATCCGTATCGTCTTTTTCAACCTTTTCAATCGGCTTTGAATTATTAACAATTCCGCTGACTTCTTTTGAATTACTGACCGTTCCGCGTCCGGTCGGAGATGAATTTTGACCGACGGGCGTAAAATTTGTTTTGCCGATAATAAATGTCGAATTCGGGCGCGATTGAACAGTTGAAGGCGTAACCGAAACTTTATCGGGAATTATGTTTGGGCTTTCATCCATTCGCAAAATATTATCCGTTCGCACAGGAATTTTGCTTTGATTATTTTGCTCGGTTTTAACATTTTCGGGTTTGGGTTCATTAATCGGTTCGGGCGTTGTTTCAACCGGAACGGGCGCGACTAAAGTTGAAATCTCCAACGAATCTGCCGCCAATGCGATATTTTGATTAAAAAGACTTAAAACTAATCCGACGGTCAAAACCGTAACTAAAACGATTCCGGTCGAAAGCATAAATCCGCCGAATTTTTTGTGTTCCGAAGTGTGATTTCTCGATTCTACTAATTGGTCTAACATTTTGATTCTTCCTCCTAAGTTTGCGGTGCCGTGCGGGTCAAAGGATGAAAATTGCAAGCGTTGTCAGCCGTTTTTTAACGGTGAGATTTTCGCTCTCAGTTGATTAGACACTTGTTTTTGAAATTTGTTCCCGAAAAAACAAGAATTTGAAATGTTAAATTTTCTGATTTTTTTCACTAAAAGCAAAAATTTAATCAGCTTTTATGATTTCAAATTTATCAATTTCAAATTCGATGGATGAATGTGAGATTTTCCTATTATTCATATTGATAATTACCGGATACCCCAAATTCTTGTTGTATTCAACGTTTACTAAAAAATTTTCGTCATATCCTTTCTGAATTATTTGATGGAACATTTTTTCCACTGTTTGAAAATCTTCATATGTATCAACTCTTTCAAGTTCTAATTTTTCTCTAGCCGGCTCTCTTGAAATTACTTTCCCATTTCTAACTTTTATTAAAACCGGAACCCACGGATACATTCCGCCACCTTTTAGATTACAGACGAAATCATAATTCTCTATTTTACTTTTTTCCCACAATAAAAGATTTCTATCTAACTCAGTTTGGGCAATAATTTTAGCCGTATCTTTTTCAGAATTAATATTACTGGATTTTAAGTTCGATGAAGTAGAACAACCAGACAATTGAAAACTAAAAAATAAAAAAAATTGAATTGTAATCAAATTAACTAATTTATAAAGTCTGTTATTTTTAATCATAAAGAGTTTTTCCATTTTTCAAATATAAATGAACTTTACATAAAAATTATTTCTTCTTCGATTTATGTTTCTCTTTCAAACGAATCGGAGTGGCGAAAAAGTCGAATTTTTCGCGCAGACGGTTTTCAATGTATCGTAAATATGAGAAATGAAGTCCGGCTTTGCCGCCTGTTCCGCCGGAAGTGAAAACTACGAAAAACGGCGGGCGAATTCCCGATTGCGTCATATATTGAACGTGCAGACGCGCTCTGCCGCCTTTGCCCGGTGCACTTCCGCCGCCGACTTTTGGCTGCATTATCGCTTCTTCAAAAAATTGATTGAGTTTTGAAGTCGTTACGCGTAAGTTTCGCGCTTCGTTTGCCTTTTGAACTATCGGCAAAATCCGGCTGACGCGCTGACCTGTTAGAGCGGAAATTGTCAGAATGGGCGACCAATCGAGAAATTTTAACTTATCACGCAGATTTCTTTCATATTCGCTCGCTGTTCCGGTGTCTTTTTCTTCGAGAATGTCCCATTTATTGACGGCAATTATCAAACTGCAACCCGAATCGAGCGCGTAACCTGCGATGCTTGCGTCCAAGTTTGCTACGCCTTCGACCGCATCAATTACCAGAATCGCAACGTCGGCGCGTTCCAGAGATTTTCGCGCCATCACGACGGAAAGTTTTTCCGCCATTTCGGTCGTTTTTCCCTTGCGGCGAATTCCCGCCGTATCAATCATCAAAAACTTCTGCCCGTCAACAGTTAAATGCGTGTCAATCGAATCGCGTGTCGTTCCCGCAATCGGTGAAACGATGACTCTTTCTTCGCCGAGAATTGTATTCAAAAGCGAAGATTTTCCGACATTCGGGCGACCGATTATCGCCAGTTTTATTTCGCTTTGTTCTTCTTCTTCGATTTCCGCCGAAAAATCCAAAACGGCAAAAACTTCGTCCAAAAGATCACCGACGCTGTTGCCGTGTTCGGAGGAAATCGGAACGACTTCAAAGCCGAAAAGATGAAATTCGCCAGCTTCTTCTTCGACTTTACGCGTTTCAGCTTTGTTTGCCGCGATAAAAACGGGCTTTCCGATATTTCGCAAATAGACGGAAATTTCTTCATCGAGCGGCGTAATTCCGGCGCGTGCGTCAACAACCCAAATTATCGCTTGCGATTGTGAAATTGCAGTTCCGGCTTGTTTGAAAATATTCGCCGGAATGATCGCTTCGTCGTCCGGCACGATTCCGCCCGTGTCAATTAATTCAAAACTTTTCGCCTTCCAATCAACTTCGCCGTAAATTCGGTCGCGCGTAATTCCCGGTTCATCACCGACGATTGATTTGCGGCTTCCCGTCAAACGATTAAAAAGTGTTGATTTCCCGACATTGGGGCGACCGATTATTGTTACAAGAGGTTTATTCATAATTTTGCTGATTCAATTAAACTTTTTGTATCAACATTTATCAAGAACGAATAACTTAAATATTTTAAATTATAGCAAGATAAGCAAATTTATTTCGTCAGGCAAATATCAACTAAAGGAGATTGCAGAAAATGTTTAGGAAATCAATTTTAATTTGTCTTGTATTTTTAATTGGCATTTTTTCGGCTTGCACTTTTATCAAAAGACTCGCCAATCCGACTTTTACCCGAATTACTTTTGAAGTCGAAACAATCTCGCCCGACAGCGACAAAATTGTCGAACAGTCGAGAAACGTCATAGGTTCGCGGTTAAATGCCTTCGGTATTGATTACGAGTTTGAAAAGCCTGAAGAAAATACGGCAAAAAACAATCAATTTTCCATTAAAATTTACGATATGGAAAAGTTTGAAAAAGTTTCCGAATATATTTTAGAACAAGGCAAACTGGAACTTTTCGGCGTTGTTTCACTGCCGAATCCATCTCCTATTCAAACCTATCAGACGGAAGCCAGCGCATTAAAAAGTTTGGGCGATTTGCCACCGACCGATCAAAGAGTTTTAAAATATTCCGAAAGAGATTCTATAAATGATTCAACATCTGCGAAATGGATTGTCGTTAAAACTCCACCGATTATTGTCGGAACGGATATTCGCCACGCTTCGGCAGTAAATGATGCAAATATGCCAGATAGTTACCAGATTTCGTTTTCGTTTAAACCCGACGCGGCTGTAAAATTCGGCGATTGGACGGGCAAAAATATCGGCAACTATCTCGCTGTTTCATTAAACGACGAGGTAAAATCGGTTGCATATATAAAATCTCAAATATTTGACCAAGGACAAATTGACGGAAGATTTACAAAGAAAGAAGCTGAAAATTTAGCTTTGATCTTAAAATCAGGGGCTTTACCTGTGAAAGTCAAGATCGTAGAAGAAAATAATAATAAATCATAAAAATTCGAGGTGTCATAAGTCTGTATTTTAAAAGAGTCAGACGAAATTTGAAATCAAATTTCGTCTGACTCACTCTTCAAAGTCTTATTGCCTCGAAACATCAATTACATATTTTCCCCAAATAGCACTTCTCAATTGCTGCGCCAATTCGTAATTATTCTTTTCAACCAATTTTAGTTGAGCGTAGGCTTCATCGCGCTTTCCGGCTTCGATAAAACTACACGCCAAATTATATTGGGCTTCAGCATAATCGGGGTTTAGTTCGACGGCTCGTTCATAATATTTTATGGCTTCCTTTTTCTTTCCGAAATGATCAAATACGACTCCGAGATTATTATTAATTTGTGGAACATTCGGATCTAATTCGTACGCTTTTTGCAGACTTTTCAAAGCATCTTTTTCACGTCCCATTGAAAAAAGCGCGAAACCGCGATTGCAATGCGCTTCCGCTAAATCCGGCTTGATTTTGATGGCTTTATCCAAAACTTCCAAAGCCTCTTTATATTTTTCCAGTTTGTTCAAAGAAATCGAATAGTTTATCAGCGTAATCGGTTCTTCCGCATTTATTTTTAAAGCATTTTGAAATGCTTTTATGCTTTCCGTAAACTTTCCTTTTTCACTCAAGACTTCACCTAAACTTGAATGAGCATCGGAATAGTCGGGTTTTCTCTCAATGACTTGATTGAAAACCTCTACCGCATCGTCCAATTTTCCCAGTTTTATATATGATCTACCCACATTAAACCGGCAGACATAACAATTCGGTTCGAGTTCTAATGCTTTATTAAAAAGCACGATTGCCTGCTTATAATCATTTTCTTCCGTAGCTTTTTTGAACCCGGCTTTATTTAGTTCAATGTAATCTTTTGAACCTGAAATATCGCTTTTTTCGCTATTCAATGAAGACTTTTCAAAAGTTACTTTACTTTCATCTTCTAATTGAAAATTACGGCTTTTCATTTGAGCATTAACAGCGGATGACAAAAATATGACTGCCAAAAATATGATCGTTTTTTTCATAATTATTCTCCTTCAAGCAAATAATTTTTTTTGCTTGGTGAATTTAGAGAACTGTTTCAGCCGAAAAACAGAAGGCTGATTTTCCAACCGAAATCGGTTCGGAATAATAAAGGAATTTGTTTTTATTAAGTTGCCTTCTGAGCGTGTAACACCGCGAAATTTGATTTTGTGACAGAAAAAATATTTTTATTTAAAGCGTTGATTAAACAATAGTTTAGAGCTACAATTTTGTGGATTTTCTACATAATTTTGAGGCAGGTTTTATGAGATTTGTGAAGAGACGAAAGCTGATCGTTAAGGCAAAACTCCACCGTTCTCATACGTCGAACTGACGAAGTTGAATCCTTTGACATTATGAACTTTGTAATGCTCCAAATACCAGCAAAAGATTATTTATGCTTTTTTCAAATTTCGCGTAAGCACCCCAACAGGAATAGATTAGATTATTTTGACAATCAAAGGCAGAAACGCGAGTGCAAACGAGCGTGTCAACCCCCGAACTTTTGGCACGCTCCCTCGCGGTCGCGTTTCTGCCTTTTTTGCCAAGATAACCTTACTTAAATTTGTTGGGGTGCTTAAGTTGAATGCCTTAAAATAAATGGTAGTGAACTGTAGATCGTGAATGGCGAATTTTCGGGAAAACCGTTATTGTTTTCAAAAAACTCTTAAGGAAAAAAATAAAAGATGGCAACTTCAGCGAATGATTTAGACGGCTTGTATGCAGACAAAGTAAGTAAATCCAAAATCTGGCAAGTGATCGGTGCGTCGTCAGTCGGAACGATGATCGAATGGTATGATTTTTATATTTTCGGTAGTTTAGCGGGAATTATTTCACCACTTTTTTACCCGCCGGGAAATGACACTTTTGCCTATATCGCATATTTAGCGACGTTTGCCGTCGGATTTATCGTGCGTCCGTTCGGCGCGTTATTTTTCGGACGAATCGGCGATATTGTCGGACGTAAATATGCTTTTTTGGTGACGCTTTTGATAATGGGCGGCGCGACCGCAATTATCGGATTTTTGCCGACCTATGAACAAATCGGTATTGCCGCGCCGATAATTTTACTTTTAATTCGTGTTTTTCAAGGCTTAGCATTGGGCGGTGAATACGGCGGCGCAGCAGTTTATGTCGCCGAACACGTTCCCGACAATAAACGTGGTTTTTATACTTCGTTCATTCAAATCACAGCAACTTTGGGTTTATTTTTTTCACTGTTCGTGATACTCGCCGTACAAAACACAATGAGTGCCGAACAATTTGCCGGAAAAAGCGAAGGGTTTAGTGGTTGGAGAATCCCGTTTTTGATTTCAATTTTCCTCGTCGGTATTTCGCTTTATATTCGTTTACGAATGAAGGAATCGCCGATTTTTCAGCACGTTAAAAGTTCTGGAATGACTTCGGCAAGTCCGCTTGTCGAAGCATTTACGAAGTGGAAAAATTTGAAAATCGTGCTGATTTCACTCTTCGGGGCGACCGCCGGACAAGGCGTTGTTTGGTACACCGGACAATTTTACGCGCTCTTTTATCTGCAATCTATCTTAAACGTCAACGCGACTTCAGCAAATTATATAATTGCTATCGCACTTTTGTTGGGAATGCCGTTCTTCATTTTCTTCGGGGCATTGTCAGATAAAATTGGACGTAAATGGATCATTATGTTGGGTTTATTACTTGCCGTTATAACCTATATTCCAATTTACAAAGCAATGCAATCGGTTGCGGGTTCGAATGTCGTTACGGCATCTTCGGAAGCCGATAAAGTTACGAGCGCGATCAAATTAATTCCGAAATCAGCCGACGCAAACGGCGCATTAATTGACGCGCCAAAGGTTTTGCCTTACACGAATTTGGGCGATTTACTGTCAAACAGCACGGTTTGGGCGTTGATTTTGTTGATTTTTATTCAGGTTATTTGGGTAACGATGGTTTATGGTCCGATTGCCGCTTATCTGGTGGAAGCGTTTCCGGCTAAAATTCGCTACACGGCATTGTCCTTGCCATATCACATCGGCAACGGCGTTTTCGGCGGGCTTTTGCCGCTCATCGGTCTATCAATTATTGCGCGAACAGGAAATATTTATGCCGGACTTTATTATCCGATGATTGTTGCAGGAATTACTTTTATCGTCGGTTCGCTACTTTTGCGCGAAACTCATACCCATAAAATCTGGGAAGAATTTAATGATGACAATTAAGAATTAACCCAATCGAAAGCCTCATCCTTTTCGATTGAAGGAAAGCCCTTCATTTCCATCGTAAAAAACATATCTTTGAAATCGGAAATTTTTCTTAACCAACTTTTGTCGGAAACAAGCGCGGCTTTTTTGATCTTTCCGAGATTTGGAAGAATTACCGTAAATCCTTTTTTCGCCTGCTCTAAAACGCCGCCGAAAGATTCTTCCAAATCATTGTCAATTTCGATGTAGAGATTGACGCTCTCTTCAGAATCGAATTTCTTTTCTAAAATGTCGGCGATTTTGTCAATATCTTCCGCGATGATTTTGCCTTCGAGCCGAAAACTTACGACATTTCCGTTATCCTGATGTAAAAATGTAATCATAATTTTGTTTATTCCGAACAAAGGATCTGCGCGGCAAGAAGCGGAATCATAATTTCGTGATGTCCCGTGATTGAAAACCCGCGTCCCGCGCCGTTTGCCGTCGGGCGACGAACGACATTTGTTAAAGGGCGATAATGTTGGATGAAATCGAAATTTGCGGTCGTAAAATCTTCGAGCGGAAAGCCTAAATTTCTCACAACCGTTACGGCTTTTAAGAAAATTTCCGGCATCATCACGGCAGAACCGACATTTAAGTAAACGCCGCCGCCGTTTAATTCTTTAACTAGCGAGCAGAATAATTTAAAATCCGTGTGCGAAGTCGCGCCGAGTGCCGCGCCATCACAACTGCTGTGAAAATGTCCGATGTCCGCGCCGATTGCCAAGTGAGCCGTGTACGGAATTTTATTTTTATGAGTCTGGCAAAGCAATGAAACATCAGCGTTTTGCGGATTTAATTTCAAAACTTCCCTGCCCATCGCCTCGCCCAAACCAATTTTATCTTTTTGCCCGTTTTTCGCAGCGGAATTTAAGATTTCGCCCGTTTCTTTTGCCGCGCCGAAATCGCCTTTTCCCAGCGTTGCATCAACATCTTCACTGGTAAATCCGACGAGCGCGATTTCCGTATCGTGAACAAGCACCGAGCCATTTGAAGCGAGTGCGGTTAAAAAACCTTGATTCATCAAATCAATCAAAATCGGCGCAAGTCCTGTTTTTACAACGTGACCACCGATTCCCCAAATAATCGGTTTATTTAATTTTTTAGCGCGTCGGATTTGTTTGGCAATTTCTCGTAGAGATTGAACGGCGAGAATATTCGGGAATTTTTCCAGAAAATTTTTCAGCGAATCATCTTTTTCGATTTTTTCTGCAAAATCTTTAAATGTGACTTTGCTCGGACGCGAAGCCAGTTCGTAAGTATTTATTTCTTCAAGATTTATCGGTTGAAAATTTTCGTAAATTGACACAACTTTATTTTTACAATGTTTGAATGATTACCGCAAAAGAGTTTTATCAGTTTTTCGCTTATTTGACCAAGATTTGTTGGAGCAAACACAAATTTCTTTGCTCAACGGCAAAAAAATATGAAAAACGTATTTTTGAAAGTTTTTCCCTTCTTTACCTTGTTTTTGCATTAAGTTAAACTTGAAACTATGCCGAATTCCGCAACCGCCGAGATTTATTTTATTGCCGCAATGATGATTTTGATTTTAATTATCTGTGCGGTTTCGGTTTATTTTTTCTTTAAAACTTTCAATAAAGAAAAGAAAGCGCGTGAAGCGGCAAAAAAGAAAAAAGCCGAACAAGCACAAAACCAAAAAACCGAAGTTCAAAATTGATTTATGCCGCATCCAAAAATTTTAGATAGAGAAAAAACCGCTCTTGTAATTGTAGATTTGCAGGAAGCATTTCGCCATCCGATCAATGATTTTGCACAGATTGCTTCCCGAGCTTCGACTGCTGTTCGCGGTTTTCTGGAGTTAGATTTGCCGATAATTGTTACCGAACAATATCCGAAAGGTTTGGGCAGAACGGCAGAAGAAATTCTTTTTTCGCTGCCTGATGATTTTGAATTTATTGAAAAGACCACATTTAGTTCGTGCGGAGCAGTTGCGTTTGTAGAAAAACTTCGTGAATCAAAAGTTTCCCAAATTGTTTTATGCGGACTGGAAACACATATCTGCGTCAATCAAACCGCGCACGATCTTTTGAGCGAAGCATTTGAAGTTCACATTTTAACGGATGCTGTCGCCTCGCGTTTTACGCAGGATAAAGAAACCGCGCTCCGCAAAATGCAAATGAACGGCGTTATGCCTTCAACAGTAGAAATGGCACTTTTTGAACTGATGCGCGACTCGAAACACGAACGATTCAAAGAAATTCAGAATCTCATCAAATAAATAATTCGATTGAAACCTTAAAATATTCCGCTAATTTCTTAGCTTGCGTTTTACTGACTGAACGCTTTCCGTTGATAACTTCCGAAGCAAGTCCGCTTGAACCGAAAATGTGTAATAAATCTTTTTGCCTCAAATTGCGTTCTTCGATTAGAAATCTCAAAACTTCATCCGGCGACGATTCCGGCATCGGATAATGTTCATTTTCATAAGATTCAATTAGTCGAACAAGCAACTCCAAAAGTTTTGCTTCTTCAGGACTAAGATCGTCTTGCTTAATTCCTTTAGTCATCAGTCGGTCAACTTCTTTCGTCAGTCTTTCAAGTTCTTCATCATTTGAAATAACCGACGGCAGAGTTTGCATCAGCAATTGACCGTATTTTTTTTCATCAACATTCGCAATCATTTTTGTAAATTTTCTTATCGTATTCAGCGTGAGTTAAGATGAATCTGATTAAAATAACTTTGTTCGGATAATAAATTTTCGTAATCAACCGATATTTATTTCCACCAATGTTGAAAATCGTACAAACTCCCGCTAAATCTGCGTGAGAAAAATCTTGTCTGACTTCAGCAAGATGCTGCCACTCAGCTTTTGCCGATTTTTCATACCAACTTTTCAAAGAATCTTCTGAATTGGGATGTCTTTCCCAAAATTCTCTCAAAGCCCTTTTCGTAATTATGTGCATTATAATTTCAATATGACTATTTTTTTCACGTTTCGATGTTATCTCATTTTGAGAGTTTCTTGTCAAGAAATATTTCCACTTTGACGCTAAACGAATAAAAATTTACCATTGACGAAACAAAATAATTGATATGGAAATTTTAGAAGCACTTAATCCCCAACAACGTAAAGCTGTCGAACAAACCGAAGGCGCATTACTTATTTTAGCTGGCGCAGGTTCGGGCAAAACACGCGTAATTACTGTGCGAATCGCATATTTGATCGCCGAAAAAAAGGTTGCGCCTTATAATATTTTAGCCGTAACTTTTACAAACAAAGCCGCCGGAGAAATGCGCGAGCGCGTCAATGAATTATTGCGCGGACAAAAACTTCAATCCGCGCCGCTGATCGCCACATTTCACAGTCTTTGCGTGCGAATTTTGCGTCAGGACATTGAAGCATTGCAAGAAGGTTATACAAAATCTTTTACGATTTACGACACTGACGACTCACAAAAAGTAATTCGCGCTTGCATCAAAGATTTGGGTTTAGACCCGAAACAGCTTTCGCCGAATGTCGTCAAAAATGCGATAAGTGCGGCAAAAAACAGCGGCGAAGATTTTGAAACTTATGCGTCAAAAGTCGAATATGCGGACGAACGAAAAACCGCAATTGCGCGGGTTTATAAAATGTATGAAGTTCGTCTGAATAATGCGAACGCGCTTGATTTTGATGACCTTTTAATCAAAACCGTCCGGCTTTTGCGTTCTGTTCACGAAGTTCGTGAAAAATATAATAATAAATACAAATATATTTTGGTTGACGAATATCAGGACACAAATTCTCTGCAATTTTCGCTGATAAAGTATTTAACCGAAAAACAGCAAAATATATGCGTTGTTGGCGACGACGCGCAATCAATTTACGCATTTCGTGGCGCGGATATTGCAAATATTTTGTCGTTTGAAGAACATTATCCGAACGCAAATGTGATTATGTTGGAGCAAAACTATCGTTCGACGCAAACGATTCTTGACGTTGCCGACGCGATTATCAGCAACAATTTAGGGCGCAAAGAGAAAAAACTTTGGACAGACAAGAAAGAAGGAAAACAAATTCAGTATTTTCAAGCGTTCGATGCCGATCAGGAAGCAAAATTCGTTGCTTCGAAAATCTATGATCATCGGCGAATGAATCCGGGTGAAAAACTGGCGATCCTTTATCGAACAAATGCACAATCGCGTGTATTTGAAGAATCTTTGCGAAGAATGCGAATTGATTACAACATCGTCGGCGGTTTTTCATTCTATGAACGCGCTGAAGTTAAAGATGTTATCGGTTATTTGAAACTTGCTTTAAATCCCTTTGACGACATTGCGTTGCTTCGCGTGGTCAATACGCCGACGCGCGGTTTGGGCAAAACTTCTTTAGATGAACTGCAATTTCGCGCCAAAGATTTCGGCGTTTCGCTCTGGGAAGCGATTGCGATAATTACCGACGAAAAATACGATCAATCTTTGAATCTAACGCCGAGAGCAAAAGAATCCTTAATAAAATTCAAAAAGGCTATCGAAAATCTTGCGAAAAAAGCGAGCGAAGTATCACAGACTGACAAACCCGTCACAGAAACAGTTGTTTCGGCAATTGAAGATACAGGTTATGCAAATATGCTTCGGACAGAAAATTCGGATGAATCCGCCGGACGACTCGAAAATTTGGAAGAATTGGTAAATGCGGCGGTTGAATATGATTCGCAGGAAGCAGACGGACTGCGTGATTTTATAGATCACGCCGCGCTTTCTTCGGATACAGACAAATTTGACCGCAACGCCGCCGTGACGATGATGACGGTTCACGCTGCGAAAGGTTTAGAGTTTCCCGTCGTTTTCATCGTCGGACTCGAAGACGGAATTTTCCCGCACGCGCGAAGCATTAATGATCCGAAAGAACTCGAAGAAGAGCGTCGTCTGGCTTATGTGGCAATTACACGCGCCGAAAAATATTTGTATATTTCACACGCAATGCGGCGCAGAGTTTACGGCGCGGAAATGACTGCCGAACCCTCACAGTTTTTGAATGAAATGCCGCTTGAACTGATTGAAGACCAAACACGCGGAAATAGTTGGCTTTCGTTCGCGAAAAGCACCGCCCAGCAAGACAATAAATATATCGCCAAAGCCTTGAAAGGCGAACGAACTGAAGAACCGAAAGCGCGTTCGACTTATCAAGGAAAAACCTATGACAGCGCGGACGCAATCGCTGATTTTTTCAACAAAAAGAAAGGCATTCAACCGACAATTCAGAAGCAAACCGAAGAAAGACCAAAAAGAATCATCGCACCGCCTAAAGAGCAGAATTACGAGATTGAAAAATCCGGGGACAATTTTCTGCCCGGAGCACACGTTCGTCACGAGAAATACGGCAAAGGCTTGGTTTTAAGGCGCGAAGGTTCAGGTGAGAATGTTAAACTAACTGTCAGTTTTCCGGGTTTCGGTCAAAAGAAATTGATGGAAAAATTTGCAAACCTGAAAGCTGCATAAATTACCGGAACGCGAATTTCAGTTTGTAAATAACAATGAAAAGTCTGCTCTAATAATTATTAAACCGGCGAATTGAAGTTTGGGTTCCGTTCTGATTTTAGAAACCTTTTTTAAAAATTGACGTTTTTGTAAATGTATCTTTACTGAATACAAAGAGGAAAATATGAAAAATAGATTTATTTTGTTAGCGGCAATTTCGCTTTTACTAATTGTAATTATGGGTTGTAGTTGGATAAGTCCATTCAGTGGAAGTTCCGAAACACCGAAAAAAGGAGATTCAAAAACGACCGAAGAAAAATCAACATCGGACAAAGCAATCGAATCCGTCACGGTTGAAAAAACCGGAATTCCCGAATGCGATGAATTACGGGATTCTATTTCTCAACTGGCGCAATCGAAAGATGAAGATTACCTGACAAAAGCCGCCCGTGAAATTATTCTGAACCGAATTCAGGAAAGTGTCAGAAAAAGCATTGAAGAAAATAAAGACAAACCCGAAGAATTAGCAAAAAAATGTAAGGAATATAAAGTCCAACTTGATACTTACAAGAATAAGGAAGACGGCAAAAATGCCGAGAAATAATCAATGATTTGTTGAACTTTAAGCCGACTATTTCCCAACTGAAAATAGTCGGCTTTTTGGTTAAATGAAATAATTTCGGTCAAAGCAACTTATTTAACGACTTACCTCATCTTTTAGTTTGGAACTTTTTTCAATTAGCGGTGTCTAATCTCAAAAACTAAATAAGGAAATTTTATGAAGAAATTTATCGTTCTCGTAGTAATATTCGTGTGTTCATTTTCCGCTTTCGGTCAAAAACGAATCTCGAAGCAAATCATTCAAACAAATTCAGTAAACCAAATTAAATCAACGGATAATTCACAAACTTTGCCGATTCGCCGCGTGATTCTTTATTCAAACGGCGTTTCATATATCGAACGGCGCGGATTTGTCACAGGAAATGCCGAAGTTGATTTTTCGTTCAAACAATCACAGGTTGATGATGTTTTGAAATCAATGATCGTTCTTGATTTAGGAAAGGGGAAAATCGGATCGGTTTCTTATAATTCTTCGCAACCCGTAACGGCGCGAACTGCCGATATTCCGTTTTCGGTTGATTCAAAAACTGAAAATTCCGACGAAAACGAAGGCGGAATTGCCGAAGTTTTATCACAACTGCAAGGCGCGAATGTGCTTGTAACTTCAACAAAAGGAACGGCAAACGGTTCGATCTTGACGGTTGAAAAAAGAACGATTCCTGCCGAAAAAGATAAAGCGGCGAGCATTTCACATTTTCTCGTAATCGCTTCGGATTCCGGCGAGATTTCGAGTTTTGATCTCAATGAAGTACGTTCGGTAAAAATTCTCGATGACGAAACACGAAAAGATATAAACGAATTTAAAACAGCAGTTTCTTCGGCGCGTCGGCGCGATGCGAAGACGATTACCGTAACTTCCGACGGAATCGGACAGCGCGAAATGATAGTTTCTTATACAATCGCCGCGCCGATTTGGAAAACGACTTATCGCGTCGTGTTGGACGATCAAGGAAAACCGTTTTTTCAAGGTTGGGCGATTGTTGATAATGTCAGCGACGAAAGTTGGGAAAATGTCCAACTTTCGCTTGTGTCAGGTTCGCCCGTTTCATTTATTCAAAATCTGCAAAAACCGCTTTATCGTTATCGTCCGGTTGTTCCAATTCCAGATGATTTGAATCTCGAACCGCAATTATATGATCCGACTTTTACTGAAAAATTTGGTGTAGGAAGCGGAAGCGGTTCAGGTAATGGCATTGGTAGCGGTAGCGGTAGCGGTGTAGGATATGGAAATGCACCACCGCCACCAAAAGATATAACAACTTCAATGAGCGAAGCGTTGTTGAGTGAAAATTCTGGCGTTCAAACGGCGGCAATCGGAGCGCAATTCGGCGATTTATTTGAATATCGGATTGAGCAAGCTGTTTCAGTTCCGAAAAACCGTTCGGCTTTGATTCCGATTATTCAGACGAAAATGGAAGGTGAACGAGTTTCGATTTTTCGTGAAAATGAAGATTCGGAAGATGAAAAAACAACGCCGCGTCCGATGAGCGGAATGCTTTTGACAAACACGACTCCGCTGACATTTGAAGGCGGTTCGATGACGATTGTTGACGGCAACTCTTATGCGGGCGAGGCTTTGATGGAACGTCTGAAACCGAAGGAAAATAGGCTGATTTCGTTCGCGCTTGATTTGGGAACTTTGATAAATATCAAAAACGAAGAAGACCGCGAACCGGCAAAACTCGTCAAAGCGGTCGAAGGCTCGTTTGAAGTTCATTATTTCAAAACCGACAAGAAAACATATCAACTCCAAAATCAAACAGATAAATTAAAATACGTTTACATCGAACATCCGATCACGGAAGGCTGGAAACTTTCCGATTCTACGCCGAAACCTGACGAAACCACGCAGAATTATTATCGTTTCCGCGTTGAACTTCCGCCGTTTGAACGTAAGGATTTGGTCGTAACCGAAGTTCAAGGATTAAAAGACAGTTATCGTCTGGCTTCGATCACTTACAAAGATTTGGATTTGTTCGTCAAGCAAAATTACATAAATGAAACAACGCGGGCGAAATTATCAAAGTTGATCGAACTGCGTTCAGAGATTTTTCAAATTGACGAAAATCTTAAAAAATTGGACAAAGAGATCGGAGAAATTTCCGCAGATCAAAAACGTCTGCGCGAAAATATCGAGGCATTGGCGAAAACTTCGGAAGCAAAACAATTGATAAGCCGCTACGTTCAAATCGCCAACGAACAGGAAACAAGGCTTCAGGAAATCAATAAGGAACGTAAAAATTTAACCAATGAAAAAGAGCAAAAAGAAAGGCAGTTAGCGGTTGAAATCAAGAATTTTGAGATAAAGTGAAACTAAATTTGTTCAAGCCGATTTTCTTTTACGAAAGATAGGAAACAACTAAAAGCGCGAAATTATGAAGCTAAGAAAAATATTCGGAATAGATTATAGCTGATAGATTAGAGATGACAGATTGAATCTATCAGTTATAATCTTTCATTTATCATCTATCCCGAATTTTATAGTTTTCGCACAACTGTTATTTAACTGAATGAATTTTCGTGCTTTTCGTGTATTTCGCGGGTAAATATCTTGTTATCAATTTTTAGACTTCCTAAACTTTTATGTAAATTTCCTTGCGATACAAAAGCCACATAAAGAAAAGCCAGATTAAAATATATGTCACGGCAAACATCAACGAAGCATTGATCGGTGAAGCGATTTGTAGAAAGATGTTTTGGAAAATCCAGGATTTCAACGCTATCGGTTCTCCATTTGCTCCTGTAACTTTGATTATGTCTATCAGTTTTGAAACGATTCCCGAAAATACAAAAAGTGCGAGGGCATTGACACCGAAGATCACAAATGGTTTTGTCCATTTTGTGTAGTTTTTGATGTCAATCAACCAGTAGCAAAAACCTAAAAATAAAATTGCCATTCCGCTTGTGAATAAAACGTAGGAACTCGTCCAGAGTGCTTTATTAATCGGGAAAAAGAAATCCCAAGCCCAGCCAAGCGTGACCAGAACTATTCCTAAAAAGAACATTCCGC
>JBBSAX010000095.1:0-17665 GCA_038251885.1 Pyrinomonadales bacterium
GCCATTTCGCCGAAAGTATTACCTTCGGAAATTTCACCGACTTTTATCTGCCGTCCTTTATCGTCAGTAATAATTGCGTCGAGTTTGCCTTTGACGAGAATAAAGAAAATATTACTTTCCCAAGTATTTTCACGAATAATTATTTCATTCGGGGCGAATTCCAAAAGGCGTGCGTAAGGTCCGACGGTTTTATTATTGCCGTAACTGCGTCCGAACAAAATAATATCAATATCGAGTTCGTTGCGAAATTCACCGTTCGGCAATTTTTCGACCAATTCAGAAACGATTTCGATATTTTGAAAAGCCTCGATTATTTGCTCGTGATTTTCTATTTCACGCGGCATAATTTTTTAAGCCCTCAAATTAAATTTCCAAACTAATTCAGTTCTTTTCAGTCAAACTAAACTATTTCGATTAAGTTTTTTTAACAGCACAAATATAAGTAAAGAAGTAACAAAATCGCAATAACCAAAAGCAGCAAAAACAATGCGCCGACCAAGCCGATAATAATCCATTTTATAAGCCCCGATTTACTATTTTGCTCAACCTGATTAGCTTGAGTCAGAGGTTTTTCAGATAAATCCGGCGCGGAAATCTGTCCGTTATTGATTTCCATCGGTTGTTTCTGTTTGTTTTCGGTTTCCGTCGAACCGGAAGTGTCATATTCAATGTCCGACAGCATCATTTTATAAACGGATTTGCTGAAATTAATCGTTCCGGCGTAATTATCGAATTCGGATGAACCTTCACGTTTTTCTTCTTCTACAAACGGATTTCCGCATTCGGGGCAAAATGCTTTGGCTTCTTCAACTGCTTCGCCGCATTTTTCACATTTTTTCAAACCCATTAATTTTCCTTATGACAAATTGTGCAATCCTTGGTCGTCGCAAATCCCGATTTTTTCTTTAATTCGGGACGAAGTTTTGCTGCCTCGTCGTGGCAAGTGTTGCAATTAATATGATAAGCCAGTTCATTATTCAACTCTTTTGTAGTTTCCTTGTCGCCGTCTTTATAAGTTGCCTTCGGCATTTCCTTGTCGTCAGGCACGTTGCCATCCTGAAAATGACAAGTGCGGCACTGACTTACTTTTTGCGAAGATTTTTGAAAAGTTTCAATAGTTAAAAGTACATCTCGTTCGGAAGTAAAAAGGGGCGGTTTAAGTGCCGATTTGGGTTGGTCGGTATGATGACACTCGACACATCCGACAACAGATTTACCATCGGGGCTATATTTTTGAGAAGCGTGTGTTTCGTGATTAAATGCGACCTCACCGTATTCGGAAAGGCTGTCTTTGCCGAGCGTAAAAGTTTTAGGAATCGTGCTGTCGCCCGCTTTCGGAGTTTCGGTTTTCGGTGTTTCAGTCTTTGGAGTTTCAGTTTTTGGCGTTTCAGGAGTCGGAGTCGGCTTTATTTCAGTTTGGGCTAAAACTGTCGTGCCATTTTGTGAGATGGAATTATTTATAAGCAGACAAACTGCTGAAAAAGCAAAAATTCCGATAACTATCAATTTCGTTAAATTTTTCATTTTTTTGTCCTCTAAACTCAATCAACTTTTAATTCAAACATTTATTTTTTGAGTGTTAAATATAACCAATTTCTGAAAATAAATAAATAAAAATTTTTAAGCTAATGCTTTGAAACCAGCTAAATTTGTCAGAACTTTAGTTCTTATAAAGAGATAAAACTTTTATTTAGTTTTTTCAAAACCGATATTAAATTTCGAAATCCGGTTTGTTGTCAGTTAAAACCTGCCGGAATCATATCAAATCCCGTTCCGTTATGACAGCGTTTGCAGTTTGAAAAGTTTTTTTCACCGAATGCGCGACTGTCATTATGGCAAGTTCGGCAGCTAACCGAACCGCCTGCCGCAAAATGTTGGACGGCAACCGGCAATGAAACTTGCGTAGATTGCCTGGTACCGGCTCGAACACTATGGCATTCGGCACAATTTACACCTTGTCTCGAAGTGTGATCGGTGTGGCTGAAAACCGCCTTGAAAATCGTTCTATTTGCGACAGTGCGGCGATACGGAGCAGTTTCATGACAATAGTTGCATGAACCGATATTGCTTTCCGAATTGTGGCAAGTAAAACAAGTTGCGTGTGAATTTATACCAACCGGAATTGATTGCGCCGCACCTTGTGGTTGATGACACGTCGCACATCCGGCTTGAGGTCTTCCTGCACCTTGATTATGCGCCGCGTGATCGAATTTCATATTAAATTGCTCGTTAAATTGAGCCGGAAATGCTTTCATCGTTGCCGGAACGGTTTGTAAATTGTCGTGACAAACGGCACAGATGCCCGATTCGGGCTTTGTAAATTCATTTAAGTGGCAACTGATGCACGAATCGTGTCCGGAATACTTTAAAGTCAGAGAATTATCTTCGCGTTTGTGGCATGAATCGCAGTTGATTTCTTTATGCTCGGGGACGCTGTGAGAAAAATTATCGTAATTCTTGTCGGAAATTTGTTGCACCGTTGGCAGATTTCTGTCTTTTGCAGTAATAGTTATATCGGTTTTTTCTGAAGTTTGTTTTAGGCAACTAACGATAAAAATCGAGAATGCCGCCAAAATGAGCAGAGCTTTGATCGAATTTTTTGATTTTAATTGATAATTCTTCAACTATTTCGATTGTTCCAGATGACTCGCCGGAATTTTAAAACTTCCGATGGCTGAAGTATGACAATAATTACATTGAAAAATCTTTTCCTTGTCGGCGATACTTTTTTCACGTTTGCCGATTTCGTCGCTTAATTCGTCGCCGTGACAAGAACTCGTACTGCAAGTTAAAAGCGGCACATCAGCATTTAATAAACTCCGCAAATCAGACGTTTGCGTGATTCGAACGTGACAAGTCGTGCAATCTTTATTTGCGTGATTTTCGCTCGCGTGATCGAATTTCAGAGAATATCTTTGCACCGTTTTTGATTCAAAATACGGCGAAGTCAGACGATGGCAACTCGCGCAATCGGTGCGAACCGGTTTTTGTCCCTGATAATGACAATTGAAACACGAGGCGTGATTATCCGGCATATCTTTGAAAAATTCTGCCTTTGCCGTGAAATTATCTGCCGACGGTTCGACTAAAAATTCTGTTTTGCTTTGCTTAAACGTAGTGAATTGCGGCAAAACGGTTGCCGTCGGATGACAAATCGCACAATTATTGAACTGTGTCTTCTTATCGTCATCAAACATCGTTCTAAAATTTGCTTTGACAAAATGTGCAACGGCGACATCGTATTTTTTTTCGTTGGAAGCAATGATGTTTTGATGTACATCGTGCGGAAATATCGTTTTAAATTCCTGTGACCTGTTTTTCACCGGAAACACAAAACGCGCTTGTCCGCGCGGTGAAACATTTGAATGACAAATCGAACAGATTGCCGGACGATTACCGCGAAAAAAATCATTGCGGTGGCAGTTTATACAAGAATCGTGATCGGGATAATCGGCAACATCGGGATAACCACGCGCCGAACTCCAGTTTGAAGTCGGACTTTTATGACAAGAACTGCAATTGATTTTTTTGTGTGATGCCGAACTATGTAAATAAGTATCGCGTCCTTTTTGTGCTGATGTTTTGTTCCAAAAACTCGTCGCGCAAGCAGACACGACCAGCACTAAGAACAAAATTTTGACACGATTTTTATTCATTTTTTACAATTTTCTGTTTTGCAAACAGGTAAATCTTTAACAAATACTTCACAATTTTTGACTTTCTTATCGCCTTCGGGAACTTGCAAAACCAATTTCGCCAGTTTCCCGTTGCTGATTTCAGTTTCACAAGTCCAGATATAACTTTTATCGCCGACTTCCAACGGCAAAAGATTTGAAACGAGAAATGTTTCCGATTTTTTCTTCTTTCCGTCCGTTTCCGGTAAATTAAGCGGAATATCAATAAAAATCGCCTTCACGCTCACGCTGTCAGTCATTGACGATTGCAAAGGTTTGACAATGCTTAATAAACTTTCGAGCAGAGATTTTTGCCGCAGATAAAATCCTGAACTCAATGGCGGCGATAAATTTGTTATCAACCAACTTTGAGCAATCGTAGAACGACTTTTACCGAATTGCCTTAATCCTTTTTGAAAAGCCGTTTGAAATTCCGGCACACTTTCAATCGCCGTTTTATCAATTTCGCGGCAATACGGAGATTCACAATTTTCTTCCTTTAACCAACAAATAAATTGCGGACTGGCTTGCATTTGGCTGTAAAAACAATCGCGTGAAGTAATCTCGGCAGATTCGAGTTTTTTAATTAAATTTTTATTTTCTTCCAAACCGCCGCGCAAAAGGTAAAATCTTTTGCGTTGCAGTTTTTCCGCTTTCCCGTTTATTTTTATGCGCCCGGAAACTTCCAGCGAACCAAGCGGCAACGGCTCTTGGGCAATATTCGGAATAAAGCTGAAAACCAAAAGCACGACGGGCAAAAGTTTTGAATAAAACTTTAACATTTATTTCTACGGTAAAGTCGGACGAGCCGGAAACTTGAGAAACGGCAGTCGCACGCCGCGAACAAAAATCTGGTCTGAGCGAATTTCTACCGGCGGTGCAAAATCATTTGCGCCGCCTGCCGCGATAAAATCATCCTGCTCGATACCGTCGCCGCTGATTCCGATTGAACCGACAAAAACTCCGTTACGAAACAGTGGAGTTCCACCGGCAAAAATCTGCAATCCGTTCGGCAAATTAGGAATCGTTGTGCATCTGCACGGCAGAGCCTTTTTCATCATTATTGATTCTTTAAGACAAACCGGAGCCGGATTCGTTAAGCGTCTGAAAACCAGATCGGATTGAAAGCCGACATTAAAAGGACTCCACGCACCGATTTCCGAGCTAAAAGGTCCGGCGGCGGTGTTATTGATGCCGTCGGGAAACAAAGGACGATTTAAAAAACCAAAACCTCGGTCGCTAAAGGCAACCGCTCCATTGAGCAAAATCCCATCGGAAGCCGCACGGTCAACATAATTGCCGTAACCTGCATCCCTGAGCAATACAGCAGTATCTCTTCGATTCATAAAGGCAACGGTTCGCGCTTTTTGTGCGGCAACATCAAAGCCGAAAATAGGCGCATCCAATTGCCGGAATATTCCTAAAATTCTGCCATCAGTATCAGCCACAGCAATTGAAACACGGGCGTTGCTGCCAATCGGCTGACGAATTCCTGCTCGCGTGATATTACCTGTTGCGGCGGCACTTCCTAAAATTTGCCTAACCTCATCGGCGGAAAGAGCAGACCCCGCACTTGGCGGGAAAAAACGCGAGTCAACTTCTCCAGCGACACCGTTAAGTGTCATTGGAATAAACGCGGAAGGTTGTGCCGCACGTATTGAAAATCCGGGAATAACGATTCCGGGTAAATTTGCAAAAGGTATCTGTGTTACCGTCGGAACACTATCAACATTGGCAAACGGCAGACGAATTCCTTCGATTAAAATATTATTGGCTCGAATTTGTTGCGGTGCTGTAAAGTTCTGCGCCGCCGCAACTGCGATTACTTCTTCAAACGGCTGATCGTTATCGGTCACAACGCGGTCAATCGTATAAATCCCGTCGCCCTCGACTCCGACACCTCCGACCGGAACACCGTTTTTATACAGCGGAATGCCGCCCGGATCGCCGGATAAACCGAGCGGCAAGCCGGCAATGGCAATATCCGAACAAGTCAAAGAAGAAAATTGAACGCCATAGAGCGGTCCGCCGGGACGATTATCAATTCCGGGAGGGAAATGTTCCTGAATAATGAAACTCGCCGTGCGCGTCGTGAAAGCATTTCCGGTAGTGCTGAAAAGGGAAGCTGTTCCGGCTTTTGACTGGACTGCGAAGGTTGAAGGCGCAACAAATCCTTCAAATCCACCACTGCCGCCGCCGGAAAATCTTGAATTTCCGTTTGCGCCGCTCATCAGAAACATTCCCAAAACATTGCCTTCGTGGTCAGTCACGGCAATCGTAACTCTTCTGTTCATTGCCACGGCAGTTGAAACGCCCTGAGCAATAATCGTCCGCACCTCATTGGCGGTCAAACCGTTTTGTTGGGCAAAAATTAAACTTGGGCTGAAGTTTATGAAAAAGATGAAACTGGCACAAACGACCAACCTTTTGACAATTGAAAAAAAATCTCCGTGCTGATAGTTCATAAATTTTTCCCGAAACCTGATCGAAATCCGGTTTATCTGTCTTTGGCGATAATGTTTCAACCTCGCCAAAGGATTTGAAATAACATTCTGCCTGAAAGCAACTGGCGAAATTTTAAAAACCAATCTTCGTGAAAAATGACATGCGCTTTCATTTTATGTCTGAAATTTTTTATGTCAAGTAAAAATTTCAGGTAAGTTTTCTCATCACCCGATAATATACAAAAAACCGCAAGAAATTTTTTTGAAAATTAATTATAAATTTGCTTCCAAATACCTAATTATTTATTGACACTAAAAACTGCGAGGACTATACTTCTCCATCTTTAATTTAATTTTGATTGTAAAAAAGATGAAATAGTTATTAAGAACATATAGTTTCTGCCATTTTTATTTATATAGATTAGGAGGTAACTATGATTCATCTGAAACTTAAACGGATAATTAATGCAATTTCCGTATTAGCTTTAATTATCGGAATGGTTTTAACACCATTTTCATTTGTTAAAGCCGCCGACCATGCCGAATCAACTTCGGTCGCCGCCGATGTCGGAGCCGATCTTGCTGATACATTTGTCTTTCTCGATCCGAATGATAATTCAAAAGTGATTTTAGGGATGACTTTTGAAGGGTTTATTGTTCCGGGACAGGCAGGTAATTTTAGTTTTTTTTCGCCCGATATTACATATCGGTTTGAAATAGAAAACAGCGGCGACCCAATCGCCGACCGATTTTTTGATATTACATTCTCACCACAAACATCACGAAGTGTAGCCCAAACTGCAAAAATTGAATATACGGCTCGTAGAGGTTTGAGACCGGCACCTTTTTTTGCTAAATTTAACGCCCCGACAACTGTTCCTAATACAAGTCCGACTCCGCCTCCGTTTGTTGTAACAACTGATCCGGTCAGTCAGATCTCATTTTTTGCCGGACTTACCGACGACCCATTTTACTTTGACAGCGTGGCATTTAATCGATTTACAGCATCGGTTCTTGCCGGTAATCCGAATCCGTCAGTGCTTAATCGCGCCCGCGATGTTTTTGCCGGTTACAATGTGCATTCGATTGCGTTGAGTGTTCCGGCACAGCTTTTGCGCGGTTCGGCTGGTAATATGATAGGTGTCAATGCCGTAACTCTGCGCCAGAGAACAACCGTGCGCCAAAATAACGGTGATTTGGTTAAAAGCGGTGATCTTGTTCAAGTTGATCGCGGCGGAATTCCTGCAGTCAATACCGTATTGATTCCGTATCCGCGCAAAAACGAATTTAATGCCGCCACGCCGAGAGATGATGCCAATCTACTTTTTGCTGACAGTATTATTGCCACGCTTACTGCACTCGGCACAAGTCAATCAAATATAGTTATTCTGGCGAACATTGCTGTATTCAGAGGTGATTATCTAAGGCTTGATATGGGAACACCGAATATGAGTCAGGGATTTGGAGAAAGAATAACTACTCCAAATTACACCGGTTTCCCAAACGGTCGGAGAATCGGTGATGATAGCGTAGATACGCTGATGTATTTTGTTACTAATCAAGCCATCACAATGGGCGACAATGTTAATAGTAACGAAGTGCCGTTGACAAATACGTTTCCGTTCTATGGACGACCGCATCAACCCCTCGATTCCGGGACTGACCCGACACAGAACTAATCACTTTCCTTCTATCTTTGCCCGGTTATTGAAAGCAATCGGGCAAAGATTTTTCGCATATGAAAAAAGTTTTGCTGATAAAATTTTTGATGCCGGTCATTTACGCATTACTTTTTAGTGTTTCCTGTAATAGCACACTGGAAACGGTTGCGTCTAACAATCTCAAACCGAATACGGCTGAAAAGTCTGCGAAAAATCCCGCAACTGAAACCATCCGTTTTTTAGAAGAAAGAATTAAACGCGACCCGGAAGATTACATTGCATACAACAAACTCGCGTCTGAATATCTCAGGCAAATGCGTTTAACGGGCGATGCTGTTTATTTAGAAATGGCGTTGCGTGCCGCAAAAACTTCGCTTGAAGTTCTACCCGCACAACAGAATAAAGAAGGTTTAGCCGTTCTTGCGCTGGCAAAATATGCGTCCCACGAATTTTCCGAATCCCGCGATTATGCCAAACAACTGATTGAATTAGACCCGAACAAAGGTTATGCCTATCAAATACTCGGTGATGCACTGGTAGAATTGGGCGAATATACGGAAGCGGAAGAAGCCTTTCGGAAAATGAAAACGCTTGGGGGCATACAAGTTTTCACGCAAGCGGCAATGGAACAACGCTTGGCGCGTTTAGCTTGGCTGAAAGGCGAAAATGCCGAGGCGAAAAATCATTTTTCGACAGCCTTAAAACTTTTTCATTCGATGCCTGAACCACCTTCGGATGCTACTTCATATTGCAGTTGGCAGTTAGGCAAAATATCTTTTTCTGAAGGTGATTATAAAACTGCCGAAAAATATTATAAAGAAGCACTTGAAATATTTCCCGAATATGCCGCCGCACTTGCTTCGATGGGCGAAGTTCGGGCGGCACTCGGTGATTTAACCGGTGCTATCGAATTTTACGAACGCGCCGTCAAACGCTTTCCCGATATTACTTTTGTTGCCGCACTCGGCGATTTATATAAAATCACAGGACGCGTTGAAGAAGCCGACAGGCAATACGAATTAGTCGAACAAATTGGTCGTTTGAGTGCGATTAACGGAACTCTTTACAATCGCGGTTTGGCGATGTTTTATGCCGATCACGATTTGAAAACGAATGAGGCATATCAAAAAGCTGCAAAGGAATACGAAGTACGGAAAGATATTTACGGTGCGGACGCACTGGCATGGACGGCTTTGAAAGCAGGAAAAATTGATGAAGCTCGGGAAAAATCAAAAGAAGCAACACGGCTCGGAACTGCCGATGCGATTCTTCTCTATCACGCCGGAATGATAGCAAGTGCGGCGGGAGATAATTTAACAGCTCGTAGATATCTGCAAAAAGCGTTAGCAGTGAATCCGAAATTTAGTTTATTACAAGCTGAAATATGCCGAAAAACATTGGAAAGTCTTGGATAAAACAAAATCCAAAAAATCGTTAAAACAGATAATTTGATGGATTTTACAAGTTATAAATTGAATTAAAGTAATCAATTTTTATCAAATATTGAAAAATACTTTTAACCTTGAAAAAAAAAGCTAGTCAAATTTTTATTAATGTGATAAAAAAGTGGACAGTTTTTAAAATTTAGATTAAAAAATTACGTTTATGAAACCCCATTCAGGCAAACGATTTTTTTTATTTAGTTTTCTGTTATTCGCAGAATTTTGGTGTGTTTCGGCACAGCAAACGGGCGGAAAACTGTTTGGAACAGTAACCGATAGCGAGGGCAAGCCAACTGCGGGTGTAACCGTAATTATAATTAATCAAACGAGTTCCGAAACCGAAACCCTAAAAACAAAACCCGATGGCGGTTACAGCGTCCGTTTATCAACCGGCGCATATCGGCTAATTGCCGCGCCGCCGTTTGAAGCGCGTTTCGACCGTGGCAAAGTTGCCGAATATGGCATTTTTTCAAATGTCATTTGCGACCAATCAAAGAAAATCTGTCCGATTCTAGAAAATATTCTAATTGGCAACGGTGCGGAATGGAAGATTGATTTTCAGGTCGAACAACTAAAACCGTCTGAAATAAATTTACCGAATCCGGATGAACCGCTCGGCGCGGCGGGCGATGATTCGGTTGATTCTCAACCGCAAAAGAGTGCTGATTGGCGCGAACTGCGCGACCGTTGGAGAATCGGTTTTCCCGAATACGACCGTTACGGCGATAAAGGCGGACGCGGACGCGATATACCGTTCAAGCGAAATCGTTGGTTTAATCCTTACGACCAAAATGTTTTAAAGGGCGATTATCCGATTTTCGGCAACGATTATTTTATGATCTTGTCTGCCGTCAGCACCAGCCAAATTGAAATGCGACGCACGCCGACGGCTTCAAATGTCAGCGCAAACACACCCGGCAGCGAAAATTTTTTCGGCAGACCGGAAAGTCTTTCATTCAATCAAACACTTCAATTTTCTTTTGAATTTTTTAAGGGACAAACCGTTTTTCAGCCCCGTCAATGGGCGATTAAAATCTCGCCGACGTTTAGCGTTCCAAATTATCTGAACGCCCGTGAAAACGGAATCGTCAATATTGATGTGCGTCGCGGAACGAATCGCACCGATTATCATGTTTCGCTCGAAGAAGCCTTTGCCGAAGTCAAACTTTTTGACACTAACGACAATTACGACGCAGTTTCAGTTCGTGCCGGAATTCAACCGTTTAACGCAGATTTTCGCGGTTTTCTTTACTCCGATAATAATTTGGGAGCGCGTGTTTTTGGCGCGTTTTCAAATAACAAAATCCAGTTTAATCTCGCATATTTTCGACAACTGGAAAAAGACACGAACAGCAATCTCAATTCTTTGTCCACGCCCCGTCATCAAAATGTTTATATCGCCAATATTTTTCGGCAGGACTTTTTGTTTAAAGGCTATACGATTCAAGGAGTCGGGGCGTTTAACGATGACCGCGACGATGTGCATTACGATTCTAACGGTTTTCTGGTGCGTCCGGCTCTGGTCGGTGATGCGCGACCACACTCTATCAAAGCCGGATATGTCGGGTTTAATGGCGATGGTCATATCGGTATTTTGAATCTTTCGCATTCATATTATTACGCATTCGGTGAAGATGATTTTAATCCGATTGCCGGTAAGAAAACTAAGATTCGGGCGCAAATGGCGGCGGCTGAATTTTCGATTGACCGAGATTTCTTGCGGTATCGTGCGTCCGTTTTTTACGCTTCGGGTGATAAAAATCCGACCGATGACAAAGCCGGCGGATTCGATGCGATCTTCGACGACCCGAATTTTGTCGGCGGTCAGTTTTCATATTGGAACAGACAGGGAATTCGTCTGGTTTCAACCGAAGTCGGTTTGGTTCAGCCGAATAGCCTTTTGCCGAGTTTGCGTTCAAGTAAAACCGAAGGTCAAGCCAATTTTGTTAATCCGGGTATTCAGATTTTTAACGCCGGAGTTGATGCTGAAGTAACACAAACGGTCAAAGCGGTTTTTAATGCCAATTACCTTCGTTTTGACCGCACCGAATCGCTCGAATATGTCTTGTTTCAGCCGCGTGTGCGCCACGAGATTGGCTATGATCTAAGCCTCGGTGTTGTTTATCGTCCTTTACTTATTAACAATGTGACATTTACTTTCGGTGGGAATTATTTTTTTCCGGGCAAAGGTTTTCATGACATTTTTACAGATCGGACCCGAAACTGCCCGATACCGAATTTTTGCACAGCGGATATACCGAATCCGGGCAAACCGCAATACACTTTGTTCGCCCAAATGAAATTGATTTTTTAGTATGATTTAACGAGGGAAAAAATGCTTCTGAAAAACAAAACTAACCGGCTCAAATTTGTTGTCATCGTCATTTTTGCTTGTTTTTTGGCGACAATCTCGTGGAATTACGCCATATCTGTGAAAAGCCAGGAAGTTCCGGCAAATACCCAGCCGAGAATTGATCCTGTTACTTCCGGCGATAATTCAAATACAGCCGAAAAAACTGAAGCAAAATCTGCTGAAAAAGAAAAACCTCAAGAACCTCAGATGGAAGGCTGTCTGAAATGTCACAACAATATCGAACCGATGCACCGTTACAACGCTCGCGGCGATGTTTTCGATAAGCTCGACGGTGGAAAAGACGCACAAGGTTTAAGTTGCACATCCTGCCACGGCGGAAATCCGGCGGCAATTACTCAGAATGAAGCGCACGTTCAACCAAAATTTCCAAAGGAATGGAATTGTAAAAACGGCGATTGCTCAAGTCGTAATCCCGAACGCACTAACACTCTTTTACTTAAAGAAAGTCAACAATTTGTGCGATTCATAAATCCCGGAGATTTTCGCGTAATCAAACAAACTTGCGGCGAATGTCATTCCGACGAAAATAGAACAAACCAGCGTTCGATGATGGCTCACGGCGCGATGCTTTGGGGCGCGGCACTTTATAATAACGGTGGTTTTCCCATTAAAGATACGCGCTTTGGCGAAAGTTACAACGAGGATGGAAATCCGCAAACATTGGTCGGAAATCCATTGCCAACGCGGGAAGAACAGACATTTAAAGGTTATTTATCATTTATCGAACCGCTTCCGCGTTGGGAAATTTCGCAACCGGGAAATATTCTGCGCGTTTTTGAACGCGGCGGCAAAAGACGTTTGGAAGTCGGTTTGCCCGATAGAGAAGAAGAAAACGGTAAACCCGACAAAGGTTTAAGCCCGCGCGGTTTGGGAACGAACAATCGCACCGATCCGGTTTATCTCGGTTTGCAAAAAACCCGTTTGATGGACCCGACGCTGAATATGCTCGGCACGAACGATCATCCGGGCGATTATCGTTCCGCCGGATGCACGTCTTGCCACGTTATTTATGCCAATGACCGCAGTTCCTATAATTCGGCGTTTTATTCAAAATCAGGAAATCAGGGAATGTCCCAATCTTCCGACGATAAAATTCCGAAAAACGAACCGGGGCATCCAATCAAGCATCAGTTCACATCGCAAATTCCGACCGCACAATGTATGACCTGCCATATGCACCCCGGAACAAATATGGTTGCAACTTATCTCGGTCAAACTTGGTGGGACAATGAATCGGATGGAAAATTTATGTATCCAACCGATAAGCAAATCAACCCGTCGGAGTCGGACGAAGCGGAAAAACTTCAAAAGAATCCCGAAGGTTCATCATTGCGCGGACTTTGGACGGATTCGGACTTTTTAGTTCAAACCGGCACACAGGAATTTAATAAAAAACTTGAAAGAGTCCAATTCGGCGACGCACACGGACACGGTTGGATGTTTAAGAATGTCTATAAAAAAGACCGTAAAGGCAATCTTTTGGACAAAGATGATAACATTGTTCCGCCGGATGATCCGAACAAATTTGATAAATCGGTTCATCTAAAAGACATTCATCTCGAAAAAGGAATGCACTGCGCCGATTGTCATTTTCGCCAAGACACACACGGAACAGGCATTCTGTATAACGAGCCGCGAGCTGCCGTCGAGATCGGCTGTATTGATTGTCACGGAACGATCAAAAATAAGGCGAACGCGATCACGAGCGGTTTTGCCGCTTCGCCGCCCGAAAATAAAAACGAACTTGCCCAACGCGAAAAAAATAAAGAACCGCTAATTGGACGTGATTTAACTCGTTTGCGTTTTCGTTCGACGGACGGTAAGCGTAAAGCTATTTTAGAAGTCATCAACCGTGACTCAAAACGCAAAGATAAGAACGGCAACGAAATCCAACTGAAAAAAGGCGACATCGTGCAAAATTCGATTGTCGAACCTGAACTCTGGTGGAAAGTTAAACAAACTGCCGATACCGTAACGCCCGGAAATTCCGATTACAATGAAAAATCGGCTTATGCCAAAACGATGCAAAAGGATAATGAAACGTGGGGAAATGCGGCGGTTGAAGAAAATCTTTTGGCACACCGCGATAGTAATATGACCTGTTATTCGTGTCACACTTCGTGGGTTACGAGTTGTTTCGGCTGTCATCTTTCGATGGAAGCAAATCGCAAATTGCCGAATCGCCACAACGAGGGCGGAAATTCGCGTAATTTTACTTCTTATAATTATCAGGTTCTCCGCGATGATATTTTTATGTTGGGACGCGACGGAACTGTAACGGGACATCGCGTTGCGCCCGTTCGTTCGAGTTCGGCAGTTTTAGTCAGTTCGCGCAATCAAAACCGCGAATGGATTTATCATCAACAGCAAACCGTTTCCGCAGAAGGGTTTTCAGGTCAGGCGTTCAACACGCACGTTCCGCACACGGTTCGCGGCAAGGAATCACAAACTTGTTCCGATTGCCACGTTTCAAAAGATGGCAACAATAACGCTTGGCTCGCTCAGGTAACATTGCAAGGCACGAATTTCGTCAACTTTATGGGACGTTACATTTTTGTCGCCGCCGAACATTCGCTCGAAGCCGTTGCCGTTACCGAACACGATGAACCGCAAGCTGTTTACGGCAGTAATTTACATAAACTTGCCTACAAAGATAATTACGAAAAATTTGTAAAAGACGGACGTGAATTGAGTGAGTATTACGAAAACAAAGGTCGTCCCGAAACCTTGCAAGTCCAAGTGCGCGGCGAATATGCTTATGTCGCAGCGGGCAAAGGCGGTTTGCGCGTCTATGACATCGCACAGATTGACCACAAAGGTTTCTCGGAGAGAATTACAACTGCGCCGGTTTCGCCGTTCGGACAGAAATTCTATGTTGACACGAAATATGCCGCCGCAGTTGCCGCGCCTTCGACTCTTGCAGTTGATCCGGCGCGTTGGCGCACGGTCAGAAATGATGACGGAACATTAAAGCAAGTTCCGCCCGATGAAGCCGTAAAAATGCACGAAGAAGCGGTAAAAGCCGGAAAACCGAGTCCGGTTATCAATGAAGAACAACCGATTCATCCGATTTACGCTTATCTGTATGTCGCAGATAAATTTGAAGGATTGATTCTGGTCAACGCCGCAACTTTGCTTGACGGCGACCCGCGCAATAATTTTCTAAATCGCGCCTTGACCTACAATCCGAACGGCGTTTTAAATGAAGCAAATAATATAATTATTGCCGGGAATTTTGCATATATTACTACCGACAAGGAACTTGTTATCATCAATATTTCAAATCCGTTAGAGCCGACAATTACCAAACAAATTCCGCTCAATAACCCGAAAGCCGTTGCCGTTCAATTTCTTTATGCTTTTGTTATTGATAATGACGGTTTAAAAGTTTTGGACATCAAAGAATTGCAAACAAACGGAAATGTGCAGCTTGTTGAAAACGCACTTGTTCCGCTCAAACACGCCAAAGATATTTACGTTGCAAGAACTTACGCATACGTCGCAAATGGCGAAGAAGGTTTGGCAATCGTAGATGTCGAAAAACCCGAAACGCCGAAACTTGATCAAAGTTTTAATGCTGACGGAACGCTGAACGATACGCATTCGGTCAAAGTTGCAATGACCAACGCAAGTCTCTACGCCTACGTCGCCGACGGTAAAAACGGTTTGAAAGTTTTGCAATTAACCGATCCTGAAACTATGCCCGAATACGCCGGATTCAGTCCGCGTCCACAACCGAAACAAATCGCATCATATAAGACAAAAGGTGATGCTCTATCAGTTTCAAAAGGTCTCGACCGCGACCGTGCAGTTGATGAAAGCGGAAATCAAATTGCCGTCTTTGGCAGACGCGGTGCGCGTCCGTTTAATTTTGATGAAATGATGCGAATGCTCCGCACAAAAGACGGAACTGGCGATTTCTTTCAAGTTTCGGACACGCCGAAAAAGAATTCTGCAAAAAAAGAAAAACCGGAAGATTCATCTTATCTGTCCAGATTGTTTAATATGTTTTTATTGTTTACCGGATTTGTCGGCGGAATCGGATTAATATTAATAAAAATCGGAAGGAAATAACAACCAAAAAGAAAATGGTACACCCGGCAGGATTCGAACCTGCGACCCTCTGGTTCGAAGTCAGACAATCTATAATTTCACCTTATTGCACTTACCTTCAAAACATAACAAATATAACAGTTTAATGGCTTTTAGCATTGACTTTAGTTTCAATTTATTTCACAATAATTCACTAAATTAAGACGTTTTTGGTGGGAATTTAGGTGGGAAATTTTAGAGGAAAATATGGACGTTAAGTGTAAGGTTTTTAAGAGGAAAGCGGGAAAAAGCAAAGATAAATGGATTGTTAGAATTGAATATTTTGACCAAATAAAAGGAAAATTTTCGACAATTGAGCGACAGGCGGAAAAGAGATCGGATGCGATTGATTTAAGAAATAAGTTAGTTGATGATGTAAAAAAATCACACGGACAAATGCAGACCGGTGAAAGAATAACTTTTAATCAACTGGCAGACATCAGCGAAAAGGTTTTTTATAAACCTGCTGAAATTGTGCAAGGGCGTAAAATTGTCGGTATTCGTTCATATGTAACCGTCAAAGGACAAATTAAGACGCTGAAAACATTTTTTGGCAAGCGTTTGATTAAAGATGTAACAACGGAAAGCCTCTACGATTATAAACTCTGGCGTTTGAAAAATGATTCTGAATTGCTTGGAAGACCTGTAAAAATTACAACGGTCAACAGGGAACTTTCCGTAATGCGTAAAATGATGCGCTATGCTTTCGGTAAAGGTTGGATTTTGAAAGACATCTTCTATAACGCTAAAGTTATTGATGTTTCCGCTGAATTGGAACGAACGCGGCTTTTGACTTCAGACGAAGAAATACGGCTTTTGGCATCGTGTCAGGGCGAACGCCAAATTGATTATAAGCGCAAGATTAAAGGCATCGAAAAAGAAGTAACGGCAACGGTCAGCGTAGATAATCCGCATTTGAAAGCAATAATAATTTTAGCCATAGACAGCGGAATGAGGCGCGGCGAAATTCTCAAATTGCGTTGGCAAGATATTGATTTTGACAATAATTTAATTCGGATTGTCGGAACACATACGAAAACAGAACGCGAAAGAATCGCTCCGCTTTCTGATCGCGCAAAAGCTGAATTAGAAAGTTTAATGACAATTACAAAAGGAGAAAATCCATTTCCTTTTACAGACATTAAACGCTCGTTTGCGACGGCGAAAAGATTGGCTAAAATTGACGGTCTTCAATTTCGCGATCTGCGAAGAACAGCAATCACTCGCTGGCAGCAGCAAGGCACATATTTAGCCTTCGCCGGAAAATTTGCTGGACATTCTCAATTTCAAACCACAATGAAGTATTACACGGCGACGGATGCAAATATGGTTCAGGAATTAAATGAGAAGTTGAATAAATTTCATTCTAAAGAAAATGATAATGCTCAGGTTGAAAGCAAAATGGAAAATTAAAATGGAACGAAAAAAGAGTAAAGCGATAAGATTAACCAAAAAAGAAAAGGCTGAAATTGAGCGTGATAATGAAAAATCTAAATTATTAGATCATTATATTGAAGGCGTTTCTAATGTTGATTACGAAAAGATTCCCGAAGAAGTAATTTATGCAAATCCGTTTATTAAAACTGCCGATGAGTTACAAAAGGCTCTTGGAAAAACTGTTCCGCTTATTTCAAAAGAAGAATGGGTAAAGCTGGAAATGGCTAAACTTGACGAACTACGCCCAAAAGAACCGCCATCTTACAAACTGCAAGACCCGGTAGATCAAACAATGAAATATCGGCAAAAGTTTATGCAACAAGTTCAAAAAATCAAGCCGGAAATTTTAGAAGATTTAAGACAATTTGCGGATAATTTTGTAAATGTTTTCTAAGTACAAGACAGTAAGTTCGCTAAGATGTTGAATTCTCTCCACTTTGACTGCAAATGTAGATTCACCAACAGATTTTGCAAATAATCCAGTCCGATTCTGAATAGGCTTTTTACTCTTCGCCCATTGTTCTTTTTCTTGACCCGCTGA
>JBBSAX010000096.1:0-17546 GCA_038251885.1 Pyrinomonadales bacterium
ATACTGCTTGATCTTCCGAATATTATTTCCTATTTTTCTCTTTCTTAAACTTTTTAACCAACATTTCGCGCCGCATTTTTGGCAGATGATCTATAAAAAGTTTGCCGTTGCGATGGTGAAGAAAAGCAACTAAATTACCGTTTGACTGTCCATTACAGTTTTATGCCCAACGTGAACAATACGCAATTTTCTATTTTTTCAAGCGTTGCGTCACCAACTTCGCCCAATCTTTTTGTCAGTCGGGTTTTGTCCAACACCCGCAATTGATGACATAACGCTACCGATTAGCTCGATAAGTCGCCTTCGCCCGCTGCAACTTGAACACAAGACTGCAAAGAAGCGCGGCGTAAGTTGGTCGTGAATGGAATCGCCAAAACCGTTGTCGTAAAACGATTGATGGCGTTCGTTTGCAAAATCATCACCGGACGAGTTCCGGCTTGTTCAGAACCACGCACGGGATTAAGTTCCGCCAACCAGATTTCGCCGCGCAGAACCGTCATCGCGCCGTGTCCTCACGCTCAAGATTAGCAGCGTATTCGGTTAAACCTGATTCAGCAAGTTCGCGGTCTTCGTCGGCGAACTCGGCATATAAAGCCTCAAGTTCAGCGTCGTCAATCGGCGTTTCGACTTTGCGCCGTTCACGAAATTTGAGAAACTCCAAAAACTCGGCAACCGTTTGCAGTTGCGAATCGCTGAGTTCCGCTAAACTCGTTACAACTTTTTCTTTGGTAGAAATCATACGCTGCTATTTTACAACGAGCCGCCTAAAATTGCATTTTAATTATCAGTTTGTTGAATAATCCACACCGAATTGTTCGTTAATCTATTTCCAATTTTTCTCTTTCTTAAATTTTTTAACCAACATTTCGCGCCGCATTTTCGGTAGGTGATCTATAAAAAGTTTGCCGTCGCAGTGATCGGTTTCGTGGATGAAAGCACGCGCGGCGTAGCCTGTCGCGTCGCTCTCGAACCATTCGCCTTTTTCATTTTGCGCTCTGAGTTTTGCCTTCATCGGACGCACGACGACCGCCGGAACTTTGCCGACGGACAGACAGCCTTCTTGTCCGCTTTGTTCGCCGGAAGTTTCGATGATTTCGGGGTTTGCGGCGATGAGTTTGATGCCTTCGCAATCCATTACGAAAAGGCGTAGATTCAAACCGATCTGCGGCGCGGCGAGTCCGACACCTTCTGCGTCATACATCGTTTCAAACATATCCGCGCAGAGTTTTTCCAGTTCTTCGTCAAATTTTTCGACGGGTTTTCCAACTTTTCCTAAAACTTCTTCGGGATATTCGGTGATTTTTCTGATAGACATAATTTGTAAGCAGTGAGCAGTAAGCGGTGAGCAGAAACAGGAAAAAAACTGCTTACCGCTCACTGCTTACGGCTTACTTATCGGGGAATTACGCCGCGTCGTGAGCGTCGGCTGAAATCGCGTTTGGCGAAAAAGTTTTTTTCGTCGCGCATCTGACATTGCCAACAGACGACTTTTTCTTCATTTGTCGGGCTGACATAGACGTTGTAATGTTCCATCAAGCGGTCGCATTCCGAACATAGCGCGGGCGGTTTTTCCGTAATTTTCGGATCAAGTTCTTCAACCATTTTGTTTTTTCCTCTATTTTCGTTTTTTCTATCAACAGTTTAATGCGCTTTGGCAAAATTTCCAAAGTGGATTTAAGAAATCATTCTACCGAATTTAATTGATAAATTTTATATTTTCCGCTCTGAAAAGCAATCGAAAACGAATAATCGCTTTCGCTGACAAGATATTGCGCGTTATATTTTCGAGAAATTTCACCGATTTCATCAACCGTCAGATTGTTGTAAAATTCTTCCATTTCTTCCTTTAATCGCACACCTTTTTCAATCGGACGTTTGCCGACCAAAAGGTTGAGCCGCGTTTGCCATTCTCCCAGATTTGAAACCGGCGCGTGTCCGTAATTGATAATCTGAGCGCGTTCCGAATAATACCAAAAATCCTTGCGCCACGGCGGAGCAATGACGACTGTTCCGTTTGGCGTATTATTTTTCAGCCAGATAAAACTTTTTACCGCATCATCTTGTCCGGTGCGCCATTCACGAATTGTTTGCTGAAAACTAGACAAAGCTGTCGAAAATGGACTTATCCAACCGAGCAAACACAGCAAACCGATAATCATCAACAAATTTGCCGGCGGTGCAAAAACCTTTTGTTGATAACTTTTCGCCAGATAAAAAAAGAAAAATAACGGCGCGAAAACCGGAAAAAGACGCATCGGCATCAATCGAAGAAGTTCAAATTGTCCGAAGATTCGCAAGCAAATTCCGGCGCAGAAAAATACAAAAAGAATTGACAAAAATGTCGTAAAAAACTTCAAATTTCTGTCCGTTCCTTTATTTTGCCAATAAAACAACAGACAAAAAAACATTATAAAAAACAGTAAAATAATACTGCTTTTCGCCCACGCAAACGGATCGAAATGAAACGGATAACCGACGAGAACGAAAAACTTCCAATCTTCCGCAGAATTTATATTCCCGGCGACTTCGGAAAAAAGCAATGGAATCAAGCCGAATAAAGAAAAAACGCCACTGATAAAAGTAATTTTGATAATTTGCAAAAAATCCCGACGGCAAACCGCGAGAGCCAAAATAGTCGCCGGAATTCCCCACAAACCGACCGCCGGATGAAAACTAAACGTCAAACCCAAAAGAATCGCCGGAAGAATTTCTCTGCCTTTGCAAAAACCGTCAAGCGCGAAAAGCAGACAAATCGAAGCGATGCATTTCGCCTCAAAAGTTCCGATCATCCATTCATCGGCGACGATTGATTGTCCCAAACAAAGCCACAAAAAAATTGAAAACGAAATCATCCACAGCGGAATTTTCCAATTTCGTCCGAGTTTCAAAAGTGCGTAAAGCAAAATCGCCCAACACAAAATTCTGCCCGTCCAACCGATAAATTCGAGCGAAAAAACAAACGGCAAAACTCCGAAAAGATGGTCGAAAAGCCAATGTTCATTCGCTCGCGTCGAAAAAGTTAAATCATTTAACAGAAAATCAGGTCGGTAAGTTTTGACCAAGCGAAGAAGATAACTCGTTTCATTGCTGTAAGGCACGGGTTTGCCCGAAAGCAGAAAAACCGCGCCGAGCAAAACGGCAAATTGCGCGTAAAAATTTTCTTTGAGTTTTTTCAAATCGAGCAATTTTTTCATTGAACTAAGTCAGAACCGCCTCGCGTGAGCGGGCGGATTGAGCGTTTGCATACGCTGCCCTGATTCTTCGTAAATTCTTAACTTTGCAACATCTTACTACCCGCTTACGCAGGTGTTTCTGACATTTATCCTTGCACTTCGGCTAAATTCACATCAATTATCGGCAGTTTTTCTTCCGAAACTTTCGCGGCATGGCGACGCATATTGACGATTTCAAAATTTTCGCCGAAGGTTTCCAAAATCTCGCTGACAAATTCCAGTTTTTCCTGCAAAGGCAGATTCATCGCGGGAAAAAATTTCAGTTCAGGCGCGTCTTCGCCTGAAAGAAAATCGAGCGGATGAAGCAGAAGCGAAAGCTGCGTTCCCGTCATTTTGCACATTTTAACGGCAGTTTTCCAGTAAGTTCGCGCGGCGAGTTTTGAAAATGTCGAAAGATAAATAACATAACTCGCGTGAATCGGTGTTTTAAAAATCGGCAGAGTCGTTACGGGAATTTCGACCAATTCTTTCACGCCGACCTGCCATTTGTAAGGTTTCAAACTTTGAAATCCGTCGGAAAATTTACCGAAAAGTTTTTTGCGTTTTTCGCGTTCTTCATCCGACATTTCGGGCGATTTGAAGAAATAATAAGCTCTCGCCAGCGGTGCAATATACGTCGGCAACGTCGAACAATCATATTCGTAATTTCTGTCAGTTAAAACCTTCAAAACCGTCGGCGAAAGCGAATATCCCGGACCGCGAAAGCCGACAGTTTTCGCTCCCGTCGCTTTTGCGATGGCATCTTCGGTTTTTTGAAATTCTGTAATCAATTCGGCTTCGGAATAAAGATGCAGCCAAGGTTCGTGGTTAAACGAATGATTTCCGATCTCGTGTCCGGCGTTGAAAATTTGCGCCAAAGATTCGTGATTTTTCTCTAACGCCGCGTCTTGTCCAACGACAAAAAACGTAATATTCAGATTGCGCTCTTTCAAAAAATCCAAAGCACGCGGCACGATCTTTTCGAGATAAGTCGGAAAACTTTCCCAACCCGGATCGCCGTGCGTTTTCATATACGACCATTTATTGTCCAGATCGAGCGATAAACTTGCAATTTGTTTCATTGAATTATTTTATTAAATGTTTGGTTTCAAAAGCAGAAACCCGCGCGTTAGCAAGGGTGCAAAATTATTATAAACAATCTTTCGAGATGTTTGGGAGTTTTGCGAAAATTAATTTTTCGGCGTTAATTCAAGCGCAGTATAAAGTTTTATTAAACTCGCACCATACTTTGGAAAAGTAAGTTCGCGTTTTACATCGAAATGTTTGTGCAAAGTCGGCAAAATGATCTCGCGCCGGTCGGCAAAATCTTCTTTTGCACTTTTTCCGGTTAAAATTTTTAAACCGAAGTCAAGAACCGGCGATTGTCCGGGCGTTACGACCAAAAAACTTCCCGAAGATTTAAGCATTCTTTTAACTTCAATACAAACCGCATCCAAATCCGCAACAAATTCCAACGCGCTGACCGCGACGATAAAATCGAAAAAATCATCTTCCCAAATCATTTTTTCCGCGCCTCCCGAAGCAAGTTGCGCCGTTACATCAAATTCCGCGAGCTTTTCGACGACTTTGGCTTGTTCATTATGAATATCAACGCCGTAAATTTTATCTCCATATTTTGCCAATTCCGGCATAAAAACGCCGCTTCCGTAACCGATTTCCAAAAGCCGTTCGCCGTGTTTTTCGCTCAATAATTCTTTAATCAAATGAAAACGCGCCCGCGAGATCGTGCCGAGAAACGGTTTATGATTCCAATCGGCGTGGTCAACATCGCCTGTTTTCACAAGTGCATCTCGCGGAAGTAAATTTAATGTTTTAGTTTTCATAAGAAATTTGCCCACGAAATACGCGAAATAAACGAAATACTTCAAAAAAATCTTTTCGCGCTTTTTAGCGTATTTTGCGGACAATAAAGATTCGCTTATAAATCATTTTGCTTAATTTGCGATAAAGACTTTTCGGCTAGTTGAATTGTTTCATTGACATTCAAAGTTCCGTTCGTGATCTGCGCGGAATTGACGATAAAAATATTTTCGAGCGAAGTTTTCACGCTCGGAACATTTTCTGAATATTCCAAAGTCGGAAGCGGAAAGACTTGCCGAACACGCGAAATTTTGAATTCGACCACATCTTCGCGTTTGAAATGCGAATACATTTTTTCCAAAGCGGAAATAAAAATCTCTTCAATTTCCGCGTCCGTTTTTTCAAACAATTCATCGTCCGGCGCAACGTATTTTGGCAAATAAACGAGCGCGTTGCCGCCGAATTCTTTTTTATCAACGAGCGCGGACATTTCGATAATTCCGGTAAAAGGCGTTTCGTCGGTGATGTTGGTCACGTAGAAATTTGACAGCGAATTTTTTGTTAAAAGCGAAGCACAAACGATTCCCTGATATTTGATATTTTCGAGTTTTTGTTTTTCCGCGTCTGTCAATTGCAGCAAGATTTTCGCAGCGATATTTGACGGGCAAGTTAAAATTACGGAATCGAATTGTTCGTTGTTCGTTGTTCGTTGTTCGTTGTTTTTTTCAATAACCGCAACCGAATTATTTCCGATTTCTAATCTGTGTCCATCTGTGTTTATCTGTGGATAAATTTCTTCCTTCGCGTGTTCGCGCCTTTGCGCCTTTACGTTAAGAATTATTACTTTGCCATCGCCCGATTTTTCAATATTTTCAACACGCGAATTCAGACGAATTTCAACGCCTTTCGCTTGCAAATGCTCGCTAAATTTTTTCAAAACCCGCGCATAACCGCCGCGCACATAGCCGAACATTTCGCGCTTCAACCCCGAATTTCGCGCCGCATACATTCGCTGAATCGTCGCCCAAATAAACGCGGCAGAAGTTTCCCGATACGCTTCGCCGAGTTTCGCTTTGAGCAACGGCTTCCACATTTTTTCAAATGTTTTCTTGCCCGAAAGTTTCGTCAACCAATCTTCGACCGAAATTTTCTCCAACGCCTTCCAATCTTTAACTCTCGAAGCGTAAAAAATCGTCGCGCCCAAGCGAAATTTGGAAACAATGTCGAGCGGCGGAAACTGCAAAAATTCGAGCGTATTCGACATCGAAACGAGTTTGCCGTCGGTATAAAATCCGGTTTTCGTTTCAACCCATTCAAACTCGTCCGCCAACCCGATTTCTCCGACGATTTTCCGCGTCCACGAATCCGACAAAAGCGTAACGTGATAATGTTTGTCCCAAATCACATCGCCAATCTGCCACGCGCCCGCCAACCCGCCGATCTCCGATGCGGATTCAAAAACGGTAACATTCGCACCGCTTTCGGCAATACGCAAAGCGAGCGTTAAGCCGAGAAATCCGCTTCCGATAATTGCGATTTTGGATTTTGGATTTTGGATTTTGGATTTTTCCAAATTCATTTTAGTTAATAACTGAGGAATTTAATTTAAAGAAATTAACAATTTCAGTGTCGTTTTTGGTTATATGGTTAGTAATATGATAAACCTCATCAATCCAAGGATGCGCTAATGCTTCTTCTCTATCTAAGATTCTTCCGATTACATTTGAATCGTTCCAAAGGCATTCATCTCGATTCATTATTCCAACATTGAAATTTTCTTCGCCTTCCCACAATCTGAATGAAAAACTGACACGATTCGGTGAAACTTCATTGCTGTCCCAATCGCCAAGACTTATAACGCCAAGAACTCCGCTTTCAGAATGATTTTCTGCAAAAGTTGCGTGATAAATTGCGAAGGCGTTTCCGTCTTTAGAAACAAATCTCGTCAAACTTACAATCTTTCCGCCGCAACATTCGCAGATTAAGTTTTTTGGTTCTGTTAATTCAATTTCAATCATACATTTGAAATTATAACAATTCTCTCACGTTTCGATTTTCAATTTCGTATCGCAAACCGCAAACGCATTCAAATTCTTTTTCGCTTGAATCGTCAAACTTATGAAAAAGCTGTCCGCATTTGCAGACCGCTCCGACGCTTCGTGACGGACTTCCCAAGACGAGATGAAAATCGGGAACCGACTTCGTTACAATCGAACCCATTCCGACCATCGCCCAACGTCCGATTTCCAGATTGTTGCCGATGATGCAGCCCGCGCCGATGGTCGCACCTTCGCGGACGAGAGTTTTCAAAGTATGTTCGTCCGGCTCGCTCGGACGCAGAGTTTTCAAATCGGGAAACGTCGCACGCGGAAAACGGTCATTTGTAAAAGTCGTCGAAGCCGAGATCATTACGCCGTCTTCGATGGTCACTTCGGCGCAGATGTAAACCATCGCGTTGATTTTCACGCGGTTGCCGATCCTCACGTCATACGCAATATAAGTCTTTTCGCCGACAATACATTCTTCGCCAATCGTCGCGCCGTGCCGAATATGCACATTGTCCCAAACGCTCGTGCTTTCGCCGATTTTGACGTTTTCTTCGATGATAGCTGTCGGGTGAATTTTAGGCATTTTATTTCTGCCCACGAAACATACGAAAAATACGAAAAATATGAAAAAAGAATTTTAAATTTTTGCTTTTATTTCGTTTCTTTCGTGTGTTTCGTGGGCAATATTTCTTTTATTTATTTGCAGTTTCAGCTTTTTCAACAACTTTCTGCCACAGATTTTGATTCAGCGATTTATACGCCGCTTCGATGACTTCGACTGAGGCGAGCGCGTCGGAAGGTTTGGTTAAAAGTTCTTCGCCATCAACAATTGCGTTGCGGAAATTTTCGAGTTTTGAACGAAAGGCTTGAACTTTGTCGTAGCCTTTGCCGAAAATTGTCCAATCGGGCGATGAATTTAATTTGTATTTTGATTCGCGCCAGCCGATGTGCAAAGTTCCGTCAGTGCCGTAAATGCTGATAAAATTCGGCAATTCTTTGTTGATTCCCCAAGTCAGATCAACGCTGGCGGCGACTCCATTTGTGGTTTTTGCCAATAATTTCACGTTTTCATCAACCGATAAATTTTGCGTGCCGGAAGTTTCGAGCGCGAGAACGTCTGTTATCGCGCCGAGAAAATAGCGGATAATATCAACCGAATGTGTTCCGTTGTCCATCAAAACGCCACCGCCGCTGATTTCCGCGTTTGAATTCCAGCGTTTCGACATATCAACTTTCGCCGTAAACGCATTTTCAAACTGCACGATTTCGCCCAAAACGCCCGAAGCTAAAATCGCTTTCGCTTTGACGACATCTTCGCAGTAACGAAACTTTGTCGCCATTGTGAAAACAATGCCCGTTTTTTCAGCTGTTTCGATCATTTCTTTTGCTTCCGCAACCGATAAACAAAGCGGTTTTTCGCAGAGAACGTGTTTGCCGAGATTCATAAAATACATCGCAATTTCAGGATGCGAATTCGGCGGAGTCGAAACAATTACGGCATCAAATTCAGAATTTCCCGCCAGAGTTTTATAATCCGAAAAACTATTCGCGCCGAAAGGTTCGGCAAAAGCATCCGCCGAATCTTTATTAACGTCAGCAACCGCGACGAGTTCACAACACTCGCTTTGTTGAAAAGCCTGTGCATAAGTTTGGGCAATTCCGCCCGTTCCGATAAGTGCAAATTTTAGTTTATTCATATTTTTATTTTGCCCATGAAAGATACGAAAAAGACGAAAAAAAGAAATTTAGTTTTTGTTTTTATTTCGTTTATTTCGTGTGTTTCGTGGGCGATTCTTAATTTCCGTAACAGCGATTTCCGCCGCAAACTACACAAGCATTATCGCTTGCCTGAACATCCGCAATCTTTACAGCGGAAACTGCTTCGCGGATCGAGTCTGCAAGAAATTCGATATGTTCTTCCGTATATTTTTCGTTGATTGGCAGAACTAAAACATCATGCAAACCTTTCAATGTTCCCGGAAATTTCTCGTCCGAATAATCAACCGCTTCAGGACGCGCCAGATTAAACGGATAATGCGAATCTCCGAATGTATTTTGATCGCGGAAAACCATACATTTATACGCCGGTTTGACGACGTAGCGCGGCGCGGATGCGACATCGTAGGGTTTTAATGCTTTGGCAAGCCCGACCGAACCGTCCGCGATCTTTGAATCATCAACGCGCAGACAGAATTTCCAATATGTCATTGTCGAGTCGTCCGCCGGTTTGTAACTTTCAATACCGTCAATGTCTTTAATTTTTTCGTCAAGAAGTTTTGCCATTTTTTGACGTTGGGCGACCGAATCGTCTAATTTTTTGAGTTGTTCGTAAGCAAGCGCGGCTTGCAGTTCGGTCATTCTGTAATTCAATGCAATAAAATAATGGTCGGGATTTTCGTCGCCGTAGCCCCACGCTTTGTTGATGCAGAGATACAAACGGCGGGCAAGCGCGTCGTCGTTTGTCACGACAATTCCGCCTTCGCCCGTGGTCATTAGTTTTCCTTGTTGAAACGAAAATGCACCGATCTTGCCGATTGTTCCAACTTTTTCGCCGCCCACCGTCGCCATAAAACTCTGCGCCGTGTCTTCAATTACGGGAATTCCGCGCGAATTGGCAAGTTCCATAATTTCCTTCATTCGCGCCGGATTTCCGAAAAGATGCGTCACGATAATCGCTTTCGTTTTGTCGGACAAAACTTTTTCAATCGTTTCCGCCGTAACATTCAATGTTTTGGGACAAACATCCGCAAAAACCGGAATTGCGCCTTGATAAACAATCGGTGTCAACGCGCCCATATCGGTAATCGAAGTTGTCACGATTTCGTCGCCCGGATTCGGATTGATCGCCGCAATCGCAACGTGAACCGCCGCCGAACCGGAGTTGCAGGCGTAAGCATATTTCACGCCCATTTTTTCGGCGAATTCTTTTTCAAGCATTCCGCCGAATTTGCCTTTTGTCGTAATTAAAGTTCCTGATTGCAAAACTTCCGTGATTGCTGCGATTTCTTCCGCACCGAAAGTTCTCCCGGAAATATCTTGGTCGTTTGGTAATTTAATATTTTTCGTTTCTGTTACAGGTGTCATAATTTTTTATGTTTGATCTTTGGATTTGGATTTTGATCTTTGATTTTTTAAACTCAGAAAGTTAATCTCATCAAAACTACCGAGATTAAAAACCAAAAATCAAAGGTTTAAAAGAATTTATTTATCAATTGCTTTATTGGAAACGGTTTCGATCCGTTCATTGATTAAAGAAGGTTTAATCGGTTTATTTTTCCCAAAAACCCTTTCTTTCGTTAAGTAGGAAAGTATTTTTAAATGTCCGAAGATTGTCCGAACGGTTTTCATTTTTGAAAATCCAAAAAGTCTGACTTCCAAAACTGTGGGATATTCGACGATTTTTCCGTCGCGCAAATCGAGTTTTCCGAGAAGTTCCGCCACGCCTAAGAAACCGCTTTCTTTTAAGTCCAGATCAACAACCGAACTACGGCGATAGACGCGGAAACAACTCGTGTAAGTGTCTAATTTGGATTTCAAAACGCGGCGATAAAGAAATGACGCGCCTTTCGATAAAAACAAACGCCATTCGGGAACATTTCGCACGCCGCCTTTCTTGTGATACGGTGAAGCCGTGACCATATCAACATCTTTTTGAAGCAGCGGAATCATATTTTCAAGCTCGTGCGGATCATATGTGCAGTCGCAATCCATCGAACAGACGACTTCGGTTTTCGCAGCTTTCAGTCCGGTCATAATCCCGGCGGCAACACCTTGATTTTGCTCGTGTTTGATGATTTTGACGTTTCTTTTTTTGCCGAAAAGTTCGTTTAATTTTTCAAGCGTATTGTCCGAACTGCAATCGTCAACAAATATAAACCGCGTTCGATAATTCGGGCTTAGATTTTCTTCCAAACCGCGCAGAGTGTTGGCAAGATACGGCAAAGTTTCTTCTTCGTTATAACACGGAATGACGATTGAAATATCGGTTTTATAGACGGAATCAATTGTCTTGTTTTTTGCCAAATGTTTGTCGGTAAGTGCGTCGTGTCCGACGAGTTGAAGTTCGTCCTTGATTCCCAAAAATTCTGCGCCGGAACAAAAAGAATATTTGTTCAAATATTCTTTGATAACCCATTCCATTTTGTCGAGTTTGCGGTAATGTCTGATTCGATTGTAACGGCTCGCGGCGTTGATTTTCGGTTGGTCGGGGTCTAATTCCCAAACGTGAAAATACAACATAAACGGCGCATCGTAGCGTTTGTTCCAATCGCTGACGGCGTGGCGCATCATCGTATGCGGAATCTGACGCAAATAATTTCCGCCTGAAATCGGAAGAAGTCCGAGTCCTAAATTTCTGGTCGAATACGGAAATTCCCAAATAACTCTGCCGTCCGTATGATGCTGATGGGCAAAGCGTTTATTTTTCGCGTCCTTTTTGGCGGGCAAAAATGAAGCATCATACGCCAACCCTTCTTCGGCTAAAATGTCCAAAACCCACAAATCTTTTTCATAAATCAGTTTTTCGGCGGCACGATAACCGACGATTTTTTGTCCGCTCGCATCTTCCAGAGCAAGGTTTGTTTTCCGCGTATCTTCCCGAAATTCTTCCGGCGTAAGATGCCTGACTGAACGATGATAAAACCCGCGTCCCGCAACTTCGTGTCCGCGCGAAACGATTTCACGAATCAATTTCGGATTTTGTTCGGCAATCCAACCCAACACAAAAAACGTCGCCTTCGCATCAAATTCATCCAACAAATTTAACGCTTTAATCGTATTTTGTTCATAGCGCGGTTCAAAACGCGACCAATTGCGCTGCTGAATCAAATTCTCAAAAGCCCCAACGTGAAAATAATCTTCGACGAGAACGGTTAAGAGATGTTTTTTGTTTGCTGAGCTATTCAATTTTTTTTAAGCTGTTAGTTGTTAGTCGTTATTTGTTAGTTGTTTTTGACCGATTGGTTAGTGATGTTATAAAAGAGTTTAATTTCGGTGCAAGTTCGTCGGTTATTGTCTTTAGATTTTTAATTTCAATTTTGGTTAAAAGATTACGCCTGTAAGAACGTCTTAGCCAATTTTTGGTTTCATACAATGAACCGCGAACAATCAGAGCGAAACGCCGATTATCTTGAAAACTTCCGCGTCCCGCACCTTCGGCGATATTTGCCGAAATACTATCCGCCGACCTGACAATCTGTTCACCGACCGTTCTTTTTGCGAGATAATCCCATTTTATAACAATTTCCCAAATTTTATCGGCAAGTTCTTCCGCCAATTGATAAACTTGCAGTTTTGTAAAATTCGACTCCGCCATATAAAACCACTAACCACTAACCACTAACATTTCCAAAATTTTAAGAATCTGCTCTGCCGCATTTCCATTGCCGAAAGGATTTTCGACTTCTTTAACCGAGTTTATCCAGATTTCGTTATTATAATTATCTTCAAGCATTTTTGCCAGAACTTTTGCATCACCGCCGACTAATTTTGCTATACCCGCTTCAACAACTTCCGGTCTTTCCGTATTTTCCCGCAAAATGAGTAGCGGTTTTCCCAAACTCGGTGCTTCTTCCTGAACACCGCCCGAATCGGAAACGATCAGCCAAGCACTTTTCATCAAAGTTACAAAATCAATATAATCGAGAGGTTCGAGCAAAAAAATTCTCTCCCGATCAGCTAGAATTTTGTTTGTAATTTGCCTGACATTCGGATTCGGATGAACCGGAAAAATCAAACAAACGTCCATGTGATTTTCAACAAATCGGCGCAATTCGAGCAGATTTTCGCTCATCGTTTCGCCGAAACTCTCGCGGCGGTGTGTTGTCAAAAGCAGACGCTTCAGATTCTCTGTTTGTTCGATTAAATTTTTAATTTTCTCACTCGGCTTTGAGTTTGCGAGAATGAAATGAAGCGCATCAACGACCGTATTTCCGGTCAAAAATATTTTAGCAGAATCAACCGATTCTTGTAAAAGATTTTTCCGATTTTTTTCGGTTGCGGCGAAATTCAGCGTCGCAACCTGCGAAATTAATCGCCGATTCATTTCTTCGGGAAAAGGACTCAAAGGATTTCCCGAACGCAAACCTGCCTCAACGTGTCCAACCTTGATTTTCCGATTAAACGCCGCAAATGCTCCGGTAAAAGCCGTTATCGTATCACCTTGAACTAAAATAATTTCCGGCTTTTCCTTTTCTAAAATTTCGTCCAAAGAACTTAAAATCTTCGCGCTGACCTGATTAGGGGTTTGATTTTCGGTCATTACCTTTAAATCGTAATCAATTTCGAGATTAAAAATCTTCAAAAAAGGCGCGAGCAAATCCGTGTGTTGACTCGAAGAAACAACGATGGTTTGAAAACCCGAATTTCGTTTAAGTTCAAGAATCACAGGTGCAAGTTTGATCGCTTCGGGGCGCGTTCCGAATAAAACTAAAACTTTCGGCGGAGATTTTTTTTTGCTTTCAGACAACATTTTAGAAAATTTATTTGAGAAATTGTCTCCTGAAACATCTATAATAAAGTTTAGATAAATTTATATTTTGATTTTCCGGTAATTACGCGAAGTTGAAGCAAGAAAATTAGGAACGGATGAAAGATTATAGATGATAACTTATAGATTTTCCTGCCTTTATCTGTCATCTATTATCTATCATCTATAATCTGTTCCGAAGGTTAAATCTTATATTTTCAACTATGCAACTTATATTTTCTTAAACTGATGAAAAAATTATTTGTTATATTTTTAGTCTTATTTTGTTTTTACCACATTTTTCCTCAAGAAATCACTTCACGGGTTTTGCGCGGAAAAGTTATAAATTCTTTGGGTTCACCGATTGAAAATGCGGAAATAAAAATAATTTCAGATTCAGGCAAGAGCTTTTTTTGTCAAAATAAAACTGTCGGTGAATTCACTTGCGAAATGAATTTTGAAGGAAATTTTCTGCTGACCGTTCGCGCAGAAGGTTTTTCTATTTTACGACAAAATTTCGATAATGTGCAAGATTTCACAAAAGAATATGTTTTGACGCTTTCTCCCGAAAGTTTGAATGAAAAAGTTGTCGTTACGGCAAATCGCACCGAAACTCGAATCGGCGAAACGGCGGCGAGCGTCGTTTCGCTTTCAAAACTAGAAATTCAAACGTCCGCCGCGCCGACTGTTGACGATGTTTTGCGGCAAGTTCCGGGATTTTAGCTTTTTCGGCGTTCGTCAAGCCGCAATGCAAATCCGACGACGCAAGGCGTTTCTCTGCGCGGAGTCGGCGCAAGCGGTGCGGGGCGTTCGCTTGTTTTGTTTGACGAAGTTCCGCTTAATGACGCTTTCGGCGGTTGGACGCAATGGAACAGAATCCCGCTGATCGCGGTTGAGAAAATCGAAGTTCTGCGCGGCGGTTCATCGAGTCTTTACGGTAATAATTCTTTGAGCGGAACGGTTAATATAATCCCGCGCGAAGTGCGCGAAAAATATATTTTTTCAGCCGAAATTTTCGCGGGAACGCAGAGAACTTTTTCGGCTTCGACGTTTTTCGGTTTCAAAAAAAACTCGTGGAGCGCAGATTTCGTCGCCGCAAATTTTCAAACACGCGGCTATATTCCGATTGAAGAAATTCAAAGGGGTTTAGCCGATAATTTCGCCGGTTCGCGCAATTCAAATTTTTCTGCAAGACTTGCCAAAGACTTTTCCGACAAAGCAAATGTCTTTTTCAAAACTTCATATTTCGGCGAAGCCCGCGAAAACGGAACGAATCTGCAAAATAATCGAACACACATTCGCCAAGTTATCTTGGGAGGTGACGCAGAAGTTGAAAGTTTTGCATCTCAATTCTCAAACTTTAATGTTAAATGGCGCATTTTTGGTGGATCGCAAGTTTTCGACCAGACATTTTCAGCCGTCAGCGAAAATCGAAATAGTGAAAACCTTATTCGTTTTCAAAGAGTTCCGGCGCAAAATGTCGGATTTTCAACCCAATTTTCGACAGTTTTCAAAGAAAATCAAACCTTCATTTTCGGCGTTGAGGCAAAGGAAGTTCGCGGCGCGAGCGATGAAACGGGATTCTTTAATGGTCGTGCAACTTCAAAAAGCGGCGCGGGCGGAAGGCAACGAACCTTCAGCTTCTTCGTGCAGGATTTTGCGCGGTTAAATTCAAAAATTATTCTTGCCGCAAGCATTCGTTATGATTTTTGGAAAAATTTTGCGGCATTAAATTCCGTCCGAACGCTTTCGACAAACCTTGTAAATACAATCAATTTTCCCGACCGAAACGAAAGTCAATTCAGTCCGCAAGGTTCGATTTTGGTTCAGGCAACTGAAAATTTATCGTTTCATTTTCTTGCTTCAAAAAGTTTCCGTGCGCCGACTTTGAATGAACTTTATCGCGGTTTTCGTGTCGGAAATGTCGTAACAAATCCGAATGAAAATCTAGAATCAGAAAAAGCCGCAAACTTTGAAACGGGCGCAAGTTTTAATTTCAAAGAATTTCAGTTTCGCGGAAATTTTTTCTACACAGAGATTTCCGCGCCCGTGGCGAATGTAACTTTGTCAGTTACGCCGAATCTGATTACGCGCCGGCGGCAAAATATCGGCAAAACCCGCGCCGTCGGCGTTGAAATCGAAGCGGAAAAAAAATGGAAAGAATTTAATTTTTCGGTCGGATATTTGTTAAGCGATTCGCGCGTTTTGAAATTTCCGGCGAATGAAGATTTGGAAAGTTTGCGCGTTCCGCTTGTTTCAAAACACCAATTTACATTTCAGACGCTTTACGCAAACCGCAAAGGCTGGAGTTTCTCGCTTCAAGGTCGCGCTTCGTCGGCACAATTTGATGACGATTTAAATCAATTTCGACTCGAACCGTTTTTCCAACTCGACACTTTCGGCGCGAAGCGATTTTCTGAAAGTTTACAAATTTTCGTCGGAATCGAAAATGTTTTCAACTCGCGCTATTCAGTCGGGAAAACGCCGATTCGCTCTGTAAGCTCGCCGATCAACGGAAGAATTGGTTTGAGATGGAATTAAAGTCTTCTCAAGAACTTTGATCAACAGTTTTAACTGAATCTTTGAACTGCCCGGACAACCTTAAAAATTGGATAAAGTCGAACTCGGGTCTAAAAGAAATATAGCGAACGGTAGTGAGTGTTTTGATGATTATTACTCATAACTCAAAGCCTCGACTGCATCTAAACGTGCGGCTTTCATTGCCGGATAAAGTGCGCCGAGTGCGCCGCCGATCAAACCGATGACCAATGTTAAAAGTAAAATGAGCGGATCAATTTCGACTTCGATTGTCGTAATTTTTGTCAAAACAAAACGCAAAATTACCGTTAAAATAATTCCGCTGACTATTCCTAAGAAACTAATCAAAAGTGCTTCCTGAGCAATGATCCAACCGATTCCGGTGTTCGACATTCCGAGCGATTTCATAATGCCGATCTGCCGTGTGCGTTCGGTGACGGTCGTGTACATCGTCAGCAAAATCACGAGTGCGGAAATCACTGCCGCCACACCGACTATGACATTCAGAAAAATTCGCATCGCCGGAAATCCTTGCATATAAAACTCTTCCAATTGCGACGTGAGCAAAATTTGATTGTTCGGAAATTTTTTGTGTAACGCTTCGGCAACTTGTTCGGGCGTAAATCCGGGCTTTATTTTGACTAAAAACGACGAGACCTTGCTTTCATCGCCAACGAGTTGGTCTTGCATCGTTTGCAGCGAAATTTTGGCACGCGCTCCGGCGGCAGGTTCATAGGCTCCGACGATTGTAAAATCGCGGTCATACATATTGAGTTTGTCGCCCATTTTTAGCTTTTTCTGTGCCTGAAATCCGGTGTCAATTATCACTTCGTCGGATTTTGGCTCAAATGCGCGACCTTCTTTGATGACGATTCCGACGACTTTTGAATATTCATCGAAATTTATGCCGTCAATGATTCGGTTTCCGGTTGCACTTCCGGCTTTGTCGCCGCTTGCCTTAACCGTATTTTGACCAAGCGGAACAACCGTTTCAACGCCTTCGACTTTGGCAATTTCATTTTTTTCCGTAATCGGTAAAAGCAAAGATTCCGTAGTGAGAATGCTCGAACCCGAACCGCCGACGAATATTTCCGCGCCGACATTTCCTTCGCGTTCGGCGCGTTCGCGCATTGTGCCGTTGACCATTCCGACCGTAAAAACAATTAATAAAACTCCGATGGCAATGCCCAAAATGCTCACAATCGTCCGCGCCGGACGGTGCATCATATTTGAAAAAACAAGATTATCCATATTTCTAAAAAATCTAATGATTGAATAATTATGCGCGACTGTCAATTTATCAGCTTATTCTTTCGGCATTTTGTAGGGCTTATTCAAAGTAGGAATAGATAGTTGAAAAATTAAAAAGACTTTCCCATAATTGGTTTGATGTCACGCTAATAACATTTTAACCAGAGGAAAGTCTTTATGAACAGTAGCACAAAAACCAAAGATAATAAT
>JBBSAX010000097.1:0-17486 GCA_038251885.1 Pyrinomonadales bacterium
ACAAAGTTTATGAAAGTTATGAGGAAGTGGAAAAAGCCGTCGAAGAGATATTCAAGAAGTATCTGGCACAACCGGAAGCGGTCAAAAAGTTGACCAATTTCCACTGGCTACATACAACACCTACTTACTGATTTTTCGTATAAGAAGTTAAAAGTGAGTCGCCGTCTGATTCTTGAAAAATTTGAAATTCTGAAATTTGTTATGAAAATGCGTTTTATAATTTTGGTTTTGTTGCTCGTAGTTTTTCAGGCGAGTCATAATCAATTTGTTTCAAGTGCCGAAATTAAATCATCTGAAACAGATCAGCAAAAACCGGAATTAGTATTGCAAACCGGACATAGCAAATCTGTCGAGGCGGTTGTTATTAGTCCGAATAATCAATGGGTAGCATCGGGAAGTTTTGATAACACGATTAAAATTTGGGACATTGAAACCGGACGCGAACTTCGTGCTTTAAACGGACATACGGGAGCGGTCAAAACTCTTGATTGTAGTGCGGACGGACGGTGGCTGGCTTCCGGCGGCAATGATAAAACCGTCAAACTCTGGGATGTCGGGAGCGGCGGCGAGGTTAAGAGTTTTACTATCGAAGACGGTTCGGTCGAAACGGTTGCTTTGAGTTTTGATGGAAGCAAATTAGCGGCGGGTGATTCCGCCGGCACGATTAATATATGGGATATTTCAAGCGGTCAGGAATTGTTTGAACTCAAAGAACATACCGATGCGGTAACGGCATTGGCTTTTAGCCGCGATGGAAGCTTATTGGTTTCGGGCAGTTCTGACACGACCGTTAAAACTTGGGATTTAATAAAAGGAAAGAGAGTAAAAAACTTAAAAGGACATACGGACAAAATTGAGGTTCTTAAATTCAGTCAAAACGGAGAAACTCTGGCTTCCGGCAGTGCGGACAAAACAGTTCGTCTATGGAAAATCTCTAACGGACGCGAATTGTCTGTTTTAAAAGGTCATAACGGCAAAGTTTTGACAATTGATTTTACATCTGACGGCAAACTTATGTCCGCTGATTCCGATCAGACAATCAAATTCTGGGATATAACGACACAACGCGAATTAAATTCCGTCAACGGACAAGACGGCAAAAATTCCGTCGTTGAAGCGGAAGCGGCGGCTTTTAGTTCCGATGGAAAGTTTCTGGCAGTCGGGAAAGGCGACCGGACGGTTATTTTGTCCGATACGGGAAGCGGAGAAAAGATCAAGACACTTGAAAATCATACGAGCGGATTTTACGGCGTGGCGTTCAGTTCCGACCGCCATTGGCTGGCATCGGCGGGTTTTGATAATAGCGTCAAGTTATGGGATCTTCAGACAGGTCAGGGATTGCCGCCCTTGAAAGGACACACGGGATATGTAACATCCGTCGTTTTTCACCCGGACAATCAACGGCTTATTTCTGCCAGTATTGATAAAACGATTCGGGTTTGGGATGCCGCCGCCGGAAAATCTCTTTACACATTGATCGGACATACAGATAACATCAGCAGTTTGGCTGTCGGAAACAGCGGAAAATTGCTCGTTTCGAGTAGTGCCGATCAAACTATCCGTTTGTGGGATTTGGAAACAAAAAAACAAATCGGCAGTTTGACCGGACATATCGGCGAAGTCGTCTTTGTAGCAATCAGTCCCGACGAAAAATTAATTGCTTCTGCCGGAACGGATAAAACGATGAAAATTTGGGATGTTCGCACCAGAACGCTTCTGCGAACTCTGGAAGGTCATTCCGGCGAAGTTGATACGGTCGCTTTTAGCCCGGACGGTCAATTTCTTGCTTCGGGAAGTATTGATAAAACGGTTCGTCTGTGGGAAACCGCGACCGGACGCTTGATAAAAACTTTGACCGGACACGCATCGAAAATAAATGTGGTTTCATTTAGTCCTGACGGAAAACAAATCGTTTCCGGCAGTCAGGATAAAACCGTGCGAATCTGGGATGTTGCGGACGGACAGGAAAAACGTATTTTAAACGGACACGCGGGGACAGTGTATTCTTTGGCTTTTACAAATGACGGTCAATGGCTGGCTTCGGCGAGTGATGACGGAAGCGTTATCATCTGGAAAAAAGAAAGCGGAGATCGGCTTTCAACTCTGGTTTCCCTGAAAGACAGCGATGACTGGCTGGTCGTTACGCCGGAAGGCTTTTTTGACGGTTCGCCTCCCGCTTGGGATCAACTTCTCTGGCGATTTGGAAAAAATACTTTCAATGTCAAACCGATTGAAGTTTTCTTTAATGAATTCTATTCGCCTGGACTTCTTGCCGATCTTTTGAAAGGCGAAAAACTTCCTTCGTCGGGAGATATTTCCAAAAAAGACCGTCGCCAGCCCATAGTAAAAATCGCTCTCGCCGACGGCAATTTGTCTGCTGATTCCGTTTCCGAACGCCGCGTCAAAATAAAGGTCGAAGTTTCCGAAGTTCCGTCGGGCGACGATTTTCAAAACGGCAGCGGCGCACGCGATGTCCGCCTTTTCAGAAACGGTTCATTGGTCAAATTATGGTCGGGAGATGTTTTGGAAAAATCAGGTAAAACCGAACTTGAAACATCTGTTTCTTTAGTCAGCGGACAAAACCAACTGACCGCTTACGGATTTAATAATGAAAATATCAAAAGCAGTGATGCCCAACTGCTCGTCAACGGTGCGGAAAATCTGAAACGAAAAGGCGTTTTTTATATTATTTCGGTCGGTGTCGGAAAATATGCCAATCCGAAATTTAATCTGAATTACGTCGAACTCGATGCCACGGAATTCGGTAATGAATTGCGTTTGAAGCAATCTGAATTAGACCGTTTTGAACGTATCGAGGTCATCTCGCTGTTTGATGAGGAAGCAACAAAAGCTAACATTGTCGGTGGTCTGAGAAAACTTGCCGGACTTAACGATTCGGCAGATAATTTACCGCCGATGCTCAAAAAACTGCAACGGGCTGAGCCGGAAGATACTATCGCCATATTTTTTTCAGGTCACGGAACATCTCAAAACGGACATTTTTTTGTTTTGCCGCACGATATTGGATTCACTGATCCGAATCAACCGCTCACCCCGGAAATGATGAAAACGGTTTTGGCTCACAGTATTTCCGATCTCGAATTGGAACAGGCATTTCGTGAAATTGATGCCGGAAATTTGCTTTTGGTAGTTGATGCGTGTAATTCGGGGCAGGCTCTGGAATCTGCCGATGACCGGCGCGGTCCGATGAATAACAAAGGTCTGGCACAGCTTGCTTACGATAAAGGAATGTATATTTTGACAGCTTCGCAAAGCATCGAATCGGCTTATGTATCGAAAGCCTTGAAACGCAGTTATCTCTCCTACGCTCTGGTTGAAGAAGGCTTAAAAACCAATGTTGCCGATTCGAATCCGAAGGACGGACGAATAACGATCAGAGAATGGTTCGATTATTCGACCAATCGAGTTCCACAACTTCGCAAAGATGTAACGCAAGGTCTTTTTACGGCAGATGTTGAAAAAGGTTTGGAAGAGGAAGAAACAGAAACAAAAAAAACGGTCAAAGAAATGCCGACTCAACGACCGAGAGTATTTTACCGCCGGCAAAATGATTCGCGCACTTTTATTATTTCGCAGGTAAGTAAATAGAAATTGTCAGTTAAATATCGGTTAGAAATTGACGGGAGATAAAATATGATAAATAAATATAAAAGAAGTGTAATGTTTTTGGGGTTTATTTTATTAATCGGAGGCGTGATAGGTGTCGGCAATTGCTTTGCTCAGGACGAAGAGAAAAGCATTCAGGCGGAAGAATTAATAAACAAACGACCAGCTTTTAAAAAGTCAACATACATAAAAGTTACACCAAAGAAAAGGCTCTACCGTGTCGCCAAATCCACGCCAACCAAACGAAAATCTTCTAAGCCTAAGCCAAGGGCAAATGAAGAGGCTTTGCTCGGTTTGACTGTCTGGAAACTTCGTCCGGCGGAAAAAGATGATCCTGCAAAGGAGTTGATCGAAGAAGATAATAAAGATGGAAAAACACAATCGTCCGAATATACTCTGGAAAGGATAGAATCGGAAATGCTTTTAAAGGATGGTGAGCGACTTCGTCTGAGCGTCGAATCGCTTTCGCACAGCGGCTATCTCTATGTAATTGACCGCGAACTATACAGCGACGGAACTTACAGTTCACCGAAATTAATTTATCCGACTCTTAGAACGCATAATAGAAATAACATTGTCGGAGCGGGCGACCTGATTTTTATCCCGCAGGGTTCGAGAAATTTCCGGGTTAAATCCAATCAATCGGCAAAAACACAGGTTGCGGAAGTTTTAACCTTTATTATTTCGCCAAAAGCATTAATTGATCAATCAATGCTAAAGGAAACAGCCATAGATTTGCCGCTCGATCAATTTAATGATTGGCTCGATAAATGGGAAACAGATACGACTTTGCTTGAAGAAATTGATGGTGCGGGACAGACAATCACGCTCGTTGAACAGTCTGCCGGTCAGGATTCTACCAAAGGTTTGACCGAAGAAGCAGACCGTTTATCGCAGAATGATCCCGCTCCGCAATCGGTCTTTCGTTCCCGAATCAAACGCGGAGATCCGGTTTTGGTCAATGTGTCATTAAAATTCAGCTCGAATTGACGATGATTTCGTGAGGCGTTTTAAGCACTTTCACCTTAGAAAGCATTTCAAAATTTATTTATGTTCGAGTTCGAGGCGATGAATTATAACATCGCCTCCCGAATTTATAACTGTAAGTTCATTTGAAGAGTCTTTTTTTATTTCATTTTTATCTTTATTATGCTGGAGTAAAATTTCGTTTAATTGACGCGAAACCTCTTTGTTTGTAACTCTGCCGCCCTTTTCTTCGAGGGCGGAGTTTTTCGCAAGTTCCAGTGTTTCATCTGCCTGCTTTGTCCAAATAATCCAAATGATCTCTGTTCCTTTTCCCCCGCTGAAGATGTTGTATCCGGTTTCTATTTCTTGATTTGCTTTGATTTGCCCGGACTCTTTTTTAGGGGAAAGCGGATAAAGAAGATAATAATCAGTTTTACCTTCCTTATCTTTACCTTCATTAAAAAGATACAGAAACCCGTCCGTATCACTTTTAAAAATCATTTTGAATCCGTAACCGTTTTCAAATATCTCTCTGCCTGATGCCCGAAACGGTTCTTCAAAAGGTTTTCCGTCTCGCATCTTTTGCACGTTTAAATAATAGGAAAGTTCTCTGTCGGGAAGGTCTGAAACCTTTTCAATATTTGAGTTTGATAAAGAGTTAGTGTTGGCAACCGGCTTGTTTGCTGAAAGACTTTCGGAAGTTTTCCAGCCGACAAAACCCAAAAAAGTTACAGCCGAAACAAAAATTAATAATCCCACAGGTATCAATACCCAATAAAAAACCGGAATTTGTTTTTTATTATTTTCTTCGGAAAAATCGGAGTTTATAAAATCCGAGCTTTTTGAATCTATCGGAATTTTGATCGGCTCGGCTATTTTCGTTATTATACTGTTGTTTAGAGATGTATCGGGCGTTTCTTCGTTAAATGCGGAATTTGTATTTCTTACAAAATTATCCTCTGTAAATTTATCATTATTTATCTCGATTTGATTCGTATCTTTCTTATTTATATCAACTTGTTTTGTGCTTTCCGTTTGGCGCAAAGCATTTGCCAAGGATTGTCCGAATAATCGGACATCTTGAAGTCTATTCGCCGGTTCAAAAGAAAGAGCTTGCAAGATAAGAGATTCTGCCTGTTTGGGAATTTCCGGTCGAAGTTCTCTTAATTTTGTTTTAACTCCTTGCATTTGCAAAAGATACATTTCAATACCGCTATGTGGAGCAAACGGCATCTTGCCTGTGAGCATTTCAAACGCAACGGTTGCACAAGCATAAATATCAACAGCAGTTGTTTGCTCGATTTGACCGGAAAGTTGTTCGGGGGCAACATATAAAACCGTGCCTATTCCGCGCTCGACCTGTGTTTCAGGCGCAAGTCGTGAGTCTTCCACTCTTGCTATGCCAAAATCAATCAAACGAATATGCTCGAATCCGTCATCCATCGGCGTAAGCATAATATTTTCGGGTTTGATGTCGCGGTGCAGGATTTTGTGAGAATGCGCGGCGGAAAGCGCGCTGGTCACACATTCAATAATATGGGCGCAAAAATCGAAAGATAATTCTTTGTTTTCCATGATAACCCGCCGCAGAGAATAACCGGGAATGTATTCCATAACCATATATGGATTACCGTCGGAAAGTACCCCCGAATCGAGTATCTTGACAATATTCGGATGATCAATCCGAATCAATGCCTCTTTTTCGTGTTTAAATTTTCTTGCGAGGTCTTCATTTTTTGCTGACTTTTCTTGCAGGATTTTAATAACTACCTTTTTACCAAGCAGTTTCATATCTTCCGCCAGATAAATCAAACCGATGCCGCCCTTATCTGCCGAATCACCTTCGGATAAGTCTTGGATGATCAAAAAACGCTCATCAAGGGTGTAACCTGTTAGAATTCCCGGCTCAAAATCTACAAGAATTTTAGGCGGTTTTGGAATCGCCGAAATCGGTTTTTCAGAACCTTGAGGAATTTCAGCTAAGGTTTGCTTATCATTAAAATCATCGTTGTTCATGATTTTGCCTTCATATAACTGTTTTTGAGTCAAAACATTGCAGTAAATCGCTTTATTGCCTGCAAATAATTAAAAAAGTAGGTTTTAAGTAAAATAATTATAGATAATTAAGTTCGGTTGGTAAAGTTTTTTTGTGTAAATTATTTATTAAAGATTCTACATCTATAATAAATGATGAGCAAACCGCTGACTTGAAAAATTTAAGAGTCAACGCATTCTTGGAGAGCTTTTTTTATGGCGGAAAATCTTTTGAAAACTTAAGCGGAAATTTTTCATCAAACTTAGAAAGAAGAGGTGAATTTTTATGGCAAACACAGCAACTACAAAAATCGTTCGATGTTCAAAATGCGGCGCAAATAATCGTGTTTCGGCAAAGGCGGAAAAACAAGCGGTTTGCGGAAAATGCAAAAATGCGCTTCCGGCATTTTCCGATAAACCGGTAGTTGTGACGGATAAAAATTTCAGCGAAACGGTCGAAAAATCTTCGCTTCCCGTTTTGCTCGATCTATGGGCGGCGTGGTGCGGTCCGTGTAGAATGGTCGCGCCGATTGTTGATGAACTGGCAAAAGAACTTGCCGGAAAGGTTTTGATCGGCAAATTAAATGTTGATGACAATCAAATGACGGCGGCGCGTTTCGGCGTGCAGAGCATTCCGACGCTGCTTATTTTGAAAAACGGACGCGAAGTTGAACGCATCATCGGCGCACAAACCAAACAAGCGATTTTGAATAAACTGCGCTCGTTTATGTAAGCAAAAAGACAAATCAGATATTGTTCTTTGGATAAATAAAAAACATCTTTTCGCCGGGAGCGCACGCATCCTTGCGTGCCACGTCGTTTGAAAAAACGGCGTGAATAGCGTTTGCTAACCAATTAAGTTGAATGACATCAAGTTTTTTTTCGCGCTATCGCGCTCAGCACGCAGGGATGCGTGAGCTCCCAGCATAAAGTCCTTTCTCTATTACCGATTTTTGCTTTGCCAAACCTTAACGTACGTGAACTGCCGCCGGAAAATGTCCTTTTACTGTTTCCTTTGCAGCGGCTTTTACTTTTTCAATTTTCGCCGGTGCATTATGTCCAATTGTCGAAGGTAAAACCCCCATCATTCCCATAAAGATCATTCCGAAACTGATAAATCCGAAGACAACTCCGGTCAATTCTGTAAAGTTTCCCGTCAAAACAAATAACGCGGCAACTGTTGCGATAAAAGCCCAAATCATTCCATAAACTTTGACAATCATTTTATTTATCTCCTATTTTCAAAACTTTTGTTCGCCCGAAAAATGCGAACTTGTTGAGAAAATATTTTGCAAGGTGCGTTCCAAAACAATAGCCCGTATTTATTGCACCCGGTAAAATTCGGGCGTGGAATTTTTCGCAGAGGAAAGTTTTTAATGCGAACTTTCTCGCAGTTATTTGATTATTCGGGCATCAAGTCTTTCACAAATTTCCAACTAAACCCTTAACTTTTCCTTGTAATAAATGAAACGGAACAAAATTTGCATTTTCAATTGTGCAAAGAATCCGTTGAGCAAAGTTAACTATTGCGAAACAATTTATTTGAGGAGATAAAAAAATGACAAAAATAATTAAAAGAGAAAATTGGAAGGAATTTTTTGATGAATTAAGCCGTGCCGAACTCGACACGGAAACGAGCGTTCAGGTTTTATCCGATGAAACCGGAGCGCAGTATTTGAACGAAGGTTTGCCGTTTGTCGGTTTGACTTTCGATGAAAAAGACAACGAAAGCAAGATCGAATTGATCGTCGGAAGCGGCACGGAAAAGCATCAGACGCATAATATTTTTAATCCGAAAATGGTCGCTTTCGTCGGCGACGAAGGAAAAACCGGAGGCATACTCGAAATCGAAGATGAAAGCGGAACGAAAACGCTGATTAAATTCACACAAACTTTGCCGATGATCGTTACATATTCGGAAACCGAAATAATTTCAACCGTTTCAAAATCCGTGTAAATCAATTTTGCTGTTTGGGGGGAAATTATGAAATCACGGAAAAGTATAGGTCGGGTAGCAATAATCGGCTGTAATAATTTCAGTGCAGCAAATTTATATTCGCTTCTGATGAATGGCACGGTCGCTGAACTCGTTTTAATTGATGAAGAATGCGAAAAACTGCTCGGAGAAATCTCGCATTTGCAAAAAACAATTCCGCTTAATTTTCCGGTTCGTGTTTTTCAAGGCGAATTTGAAGACGCGAAAGAGGCGAAAATTGCCGTTATTGCCTCCGGTACAAACGGAAATCCGAGCGAATCGCCGCTGGATTCGCTCGGCAAAAATGTGGAAATTGTCGGAGCAATCGCCGGGAAATTAAAAGAAAATAATTTTAACGGTGTAATTTTGGTAACAACCAATCCGGTTGATATTTTGGCAAATATCGCTCTGGAAAAATCCGGCTTGCCCGCCAACAAAGTCATCGGTTCGGGAAAAACTTTAGATAAAGAATTGTTTCAAAAGATTCTCGAAAATGAATCAAAATTTATTCAATCAAAATCCGAAAATGCGGAAATCGCAACGTGGTGTGCGGCGATCACGGCGGCAGCGACATTTATAGATCATTGCCAGCCGAATTGTTCCGAATTTGAAAAAATGCTCGACGCAGATAAAAAGAAACCTGTGCAAATTACGCATCGAAAAGATTTTTCCCTGTTTGCCGTCGGTTCGTGCGTCGCTCGAATTTGCGAGGCAATTCTGCGCGACGAGCGAACAATTCTGCCCATTCTGGCAATGACAAGCGGACAATACGGAATCAGCGGAGTTTATATGAATCTGCCGTGCATTATCCGGCGCGAAGGCGTGGAAGATGTAATAAACTTAAAAATCAATCAAGAAGAAAAAGCCGAATTAATTGAATCGAGCGTGATCGTAAAAAGAACTTTTAGTAAATTGAAAAAGACGAAAAAATTCATTCCCGCAAAAATAATTTGAAGGAGAAATATGAAAATTTTGATTGCAACTGACGGTTCGGAATATAGCCAAGCGGCTATCGAAGAAGGTTGTCGGATGTTTGCTGATGGGAGAACGCCGGAGATAAAAATTGTTTCGGTGTTTGAAAATATCTTTCCGGTGGCGGGCGAACCTTTTGCGATTTCGGCTGATTATTATCAGCAATTAGAGGATGACGCGCAGACTCAAGCGGAAAAATTCGCGGCGGATGCGGCGGAATTTATCACTCAAAAATTTCCTGAAATCAGCGCGACGACCGAAGTAAAAAAAGGTTCGCCCGAACGCGCAATCATCGAAGCCGCGCAGGAATGGCAGGCAGATTTAATAATTGTCGGTTCGCACGGACGCGGTTTTTGGGGACGTATGATGATCGGTTCGGTTTCTGATGCCGTGATGCACCACGCGCCTTGTTCGGTTTTGATCGTGCGGCGAAAAGATGAAAATTCTAAAAATTGACTGAGAATTTACCAAGAATTTTGTTTCGCGCTCTTTGCGTCTGGTTAATAATAATCGGCGCGGAAACTCTGCACGGAATTTTGCGAACGCTCTTTCTCGTACCAATTTTTGGAGATTTCCGCGCCCGACAGATCGCCGTATTCACGGGTGCGATTATCATTTTGACAATCGCATATTTCTTCGTCGGTTGGCTTCGCGCAAAAAATTACTCACAACTTTTTACCGTCGGAATTCTCTGGTTTGTTTTGACGATTTCGTTTGAAATTTTTCTCGGAAGATTCGTAATAAATCTGTCGTGGGAAAGAATCGGTTCGGACTACAACATTTTTCAAGGCGGTTTGCTTCCCTTCGGTTTGCTGATCTTGATCTTCTCGCCGATCATCGCGGCAAAAATCAGAAAATTATTTTGAAAGATGTTGTAAAATAAACCGGTATGATTTCAGCACCTTCTAAATTCCAACAATTTTCGGCGATATTTTTATCTTTGATCTTCCTTTCGACAAGTTTCTCACAATCAAATATGCAAAAAAATGACAGACCGCGAGTGCGTGAAGCGGGCTTGAAAATAGGCATTTTGCCGACGGGACAACTTAACGCCATCACCGATGTTGAAGGCGTAAAAATCGGTCAGACAACGATTATCAAAGGCGAAAATGTGCGAACGGGCGTTACGGCGATCTTACCGCACAGCGGAAATCTTTTTCAGGAAAAAGTTCCGGGCGCGATCTTTGTCGGCAACGGTTTCGGTAAACTAATGGGTTCGACACAGGTTGAGGAACTCGGCGAAATCGAGACTCCAATTCTACTTACTTCGACTTTGAGCGTGCCGAAAACGGGCGATTTTTTGATGGATTATATGCTTGCTTTACCCGGAAATGAATCGGTCGAATCAATAAATCCCGTAGTTGCGGAAACGAACGACGGTTATTTGAACGACATTCGCGGACGACATATTTCCCGTGAAGATGTTTTTAACGCCATCAAAACCGCAAAAACGGGCGAGGTCGAAGAAGGCGCGGTCGGTGCGGGAACGGGAACGGTCGCCTTCGGTTGGAAGGGCGGCATCGGAACTTCTTCGCGCAAACTTCCCGCTTCGCTCGGCGGTTACACGGTCGGCGTTCTCGTGCAGACAAATTACGGCGGCGTTTTGACAATTGACGGCGCGCCTGTCGGTGTTGAACTCGGCAAATATTATTTGAAAGATGCGCTTCAAACTTCGCAGAAATCTTCCGTTAAAAGTGATCTGAATGACAGTGCGGATGGTTCGATAATTATTGTGATTGCAACGGATGCGCCGATTGATGCGCGAAACTTAAAAAGAATTGCGGCGCGTGCAATGCTCGGTTTGGCGCGAACAGGCGCGGCGGGAACGAACGGCAGCGGCGATTACGCCATCGCTTTTTCGACTGCGCCGGAAGTTCGCGTAAAATCAACGGACTCCAATTCGCGGAACGTCAAACTTTTACAGAATGATGCGATGTCGCCTCTATTTTTAGCGACCATCGAAGCCACCGAAGAAGCGATTTATAACTCGCTTTTTCGGGCAACGACGACAAAAGGGCGCGACGGTCGAACCGTCGAAGCCTTGCCGATTGATGAAACTCTCAAAATCTTGAAGAAATACGGCAAAGTTAGGAAATAAAAAGTGCAATTAATCTTGACTATACTTGTTAAAACTTGTTAATTTAATATTGTCAGCAAAGTTTTTTGTTGCAACTTAATTTTAACCTGAAAATCTTATCTAATTTTCTAAATCCCACTAACTTAACAATTTCTCCAATTAGCTGATTAGATCATTTTTAATTAACGCAAAATCGAAAAATCTCTAATGAAAACGGAACTTTCCGAAGAGAAAAAACTATTTTTTATTTTCACAAATGCCCGACAGATAATTATCACATCGCTTGTTATCTTATTTGGCTCGATGGCTTTGTTCGTCTTATTCGGGACTAAATTTATCAATCAAACAACCGGATATATAAATTTTTCGATTGATGAAGCAATAATTATTTTTGGAATTATAGTTTCAGTAATGGTTATTGCAGCGTATTATTTTGCGCGAAAAACGCCTCGCCAAATTTTAGAAACGGTGAAGCCGAATCACGATTTGAAGCGTCAAATAATGAAACGCCATCATTCAGGCGAAGAACTTCGCATCAGCGAACAGCATAACCGCGATATAATCGAGAAAAGTTTAGGATTTATCTGCACACATAAACTCGACGGCACTTTGCTTTCCATAAATCCGGCGGCGGCAAATTCTCTCGGTTACAGTCCGGGCGAGATGATCGGCAAGAAAATTTCGGATTTTATGTTGCCGTCAGCAACGCGATTTTTTAATGATTATTTGGTTAAAATTCAGAAAAAACACGAGCTTTCCGGTACATTTGACATTATCGGCAAATCGGGCGAGAAAAGAATTTGGGAATATAACAATACGCTTTACGAAAAACAGGGCGAAGAATCTTATATTTTGGGACACGCCGTTGACGTAACTGACCGCAACCGCATTGAAAAAGAATTAAAAAATGCCCGCAATGCCGCGATTGAATCGGCAAGGATAAAAGCGGAATTTCTGGCAAATATGTCGCACGAAATTCGCACGCCGCTCAACGGTGTTTTGGGAATGACGGAACTTTTAGCCGACACGCCGCTCAACGAAATCCAGCGCGAATATCTCGATACTATCCAGAAAAGCGGCGAATCTTTGTTGACGATCATCAACGACATTCTCGATTTTTCAAAAATGGAAGCGGGAAAGCTTCGGTTTGAAAAAATTCATTTCGATCTTCGCAACACGGTTGAAAATTCGGTCGAGATTTTCGCCGAACAAGCCGCCGGCAAACACCTCGAACTCGCCTCGCTTGTCAATAGCGATGTTGAAGTTGCCTTGCGCGGTGATCCGGGCAGGTTGCGGCAGATTCTGACAAATTTGATCGGAAATGCCGTAAAATTTACCGATAAAGGCGAGATTATCGTGCGCGTCGCTAAAGAAAAAGAAACTAAAAAGAATATTGTTCTGAAATTTTCGGTCAGCGATACGGGCATCGGAATTCATCCTGAAGCGCAAAAATTATTGTTTCAAGCTTTTACGCAAGCCGACGGTTCGATCACGCGCAGATTCGGTGGCACGGGACTCGGTTTGACCATTTCCAAACAACTCGTTGAAATGATGAATGGCGAGATCAATATCGAAAGCAAAGTCGGCGAAGGTTCGATATTTACTTTCACCGCGACATTTGAAAAACAGCCTGCGCGTAAAACAGAAAATCAATTGCCGCAGGCTGATCTAACAAATCTTCGAACGCTGATTGTTGATGATAATGAAACTAACCGGAAAATTTTAGTTCATCAAATCGAATCGTGGGGAATCACCGTCGAGGTAGCCGGAGACGGAAATTCTGCGCTGGAAAAATTGCAGACCGCCGCCGAAAACAAAAATCCGTTTGATCTTGTAATCCTCGATCTGTTAATGCCGGAAATGGACGGTTTCAAACTCGCCCGCGAGATCAGAGAAGATTCCCGTTTCAACGATGTTCGATTGATCTTAATGCCTTCATTCGGTCGGCGCGGACACGGCAGAATCGCTAAAAAGTTCAACATTGACGGTTATCTCATCAAACCGATCAAGCAAGCCGATCTTTTCGACTGCATTTCCGCAGTTACTGCCGGAACTCAAGTAAAACCTGACGATAATAAGTTAAAAATTAAAAAACAACTCATTACGCGGCACACGATCAAGGAAAATCGTTACAAAAACAAAGAATTGATCTTGATCGCCGAAGACAATGCGGTTAATCAAAAACTAATTAGAATTCAGCTTGAAAAAATCGGCTTTCGCGCCGATGTCGTCGAAAACGGCATTGAAGCATTAAAAGCGTTGGAGAAAAATTCTTATGCGCTGATCTTGATGGATTGTCAGATGCCGGAAATGGACGGTTACGCCGCAACCGAAGAAATCCGCCGCAAGACAGCAAGCGAAAAACGGATTCCGATCATTGCGATCTCCGCCAATGTGATGCCGGACGAGATCGAAAAATGTTTTGCCGCCGGAATGGATGATTTCCTCGCCAAACCATTTTCGCAGGAAAAACTTGAAGCAGCTATCGGCAAATGGCTGACCAAAACATCTGACTCGCCCAAAATCAAAACGCCGAAATTGACTACGAAAACTCATCTGAAAAGCATAATCGCCAAAGATGTGGAAATACGTCTGAACAAACTCGAATCCGAGATCGGTTTTGAAATAGTTGATGAAATTATCGCACTTTTTGTTGAAGATTCGGCAAAACGTCTGGGGAAATTACAGAAAGCAATCAAGGAAAAAGACTTCCCGCAAATCAAGATCGAAGCGCACGGATTAAAGGGAAGCTGTGCAAACGTCGGGGCAAAATATATTGCCGATTTATGTTTACAAATCGAAAATGATTCGAAAGAAACAAATTTAACGGATGTTAAATCATCATTCAAAAAGATCGAAACTTTATTTCCTGATTTGATAAATTCATTTAAAAAGATCAGCAATGAAAAAAAGGATAATGCAGCAAAATTGAAGTCAAAATCTAAAAGTCGAACGACGATTAATACTTGAGTTCAAATTCTTTTCCTGTCAAAATATCTTTTAATTAATGGGAGTTTTACTATTTTAAGAATATTAATTGCAGAAGATGAAACGGTTTCCAGACGTTTATTACTTACGGTTTTAGAATCGTGGGGGCACGAGGTGTTGGAAACGTCCGACGGAATTTCCGCTTGGGAATTATTGCAAAAAAAAGATTCTGTTGAAATGGCAATTCTGGATTTGCAGATGCCCGGAATGAATGGAATAGAAATTTGCCGAAAGGTGCGTGAACTCCAAAGTTCAACCCCGATTTATATAATTCTTCTCACGGCGCAAAGCGGAAAAGAAAATGTCATTAAAGGTTTGGAAGCCGGTGCGGACGATTATATTACTAAACCTTTCGATCACGCCGAACTCCGTGCGAGAGTCGAATCGGGATCAAGAATCATTGAACTGCAAAAAAGTTTAGCCCAAAGAGTCGAAGAACTAGAATTAACTCTGGTAGAACTCAAGAAAGCTCAAGAAAGTCTGCAAAATCTATCTTTAACTGATGAACTGACCGGACTTTATAACCGTCGCGGATTTTTTACGCTTGCCGAGCAGCACATTAAAACTTCTCTTCGCACCGGAAATGAAATTTCGCTCATCTATACCGATATGGATGGATTGAAAAATATAAATGACACATTCGGACACGAAGAAGGTTCGGAAGCAATAAAACAAACGGCGAGAATTTTGCGGCAAACTTTTCGCGCTTCGGACATAATCGCGCGTATCGGCGGCGATGAATTTGTTATTCTCGAATCTTATTCTTCTTTCGGAGGTTTTGGGCAAGGCGTTGCAAGACTTGATGAAAACATCGCAGAATTTAACGAATCCGGCAATTTTCCATTCAAACTTTCGCTCAGTTCAGGAGTTACACAAATTACCGTTGAAGAAGATTTTTCCCTTCAAAAATTCCTGGTCAAAGCCGACATACTGATGTATGAGAAAAAAAGAGAAAAATCGAATCACCCGAATTTTCCCGCAAAAGTCTAATCTTGTGCGAACTTTTCTTTTTCAAGAATTACTTTCACGCTCAGAAATTCGGTTTGAATTTTACCTGCCAAATCTTTGATTATTTCTATTTCATCATTTTCCTGAATTTTCTCCAGATTTTCACAAAATTCAGCGAGAATTTCCGCACCAAAAGTCAGAGATACACCTTTTTGCGTATGCGCCGTTTTCCTGACCGTTTCTAAATTAAAATTAATTAAAGATTTTCCAATGATCTCCATTCTTTGCGAACTTTCGTTAATGAAAACGTCAATAATTTCCTCCAGAAAATTATTACTGGAATTATTGAGCCGCCGCAAAGTTTGAAGAACTTTCGGATCGAGCCGATGTAACTCATTCGAGTTATTGTTTTCTGACTTCAACTTTGAATTAATTGTTTCATTTGAAAAAGTCCCGCTCGACTTCGGCAACCATCTGTCCAGAATCGAGTTCAAAATATTTTTATCCAGAGGCTTAGTCATATAATCGTCCATGCCGACGGCAAAGCAACGCATTTTTTCTTCCGGCATAACGCTCGCCGTCAAAGCAATTACGGGAATATGACGATCTTTCTTTTCTATTTTCCGAATTTCCAAAGTCGCTTCAAAACCATCCATTTCCGGCATATGGCAATCCATCAAAATCAAGTCATATTCGGAGTTCTGCATTTTTGCGAGAGCCTCGCGTCCATTATTGGCGATTTCCACTTCAAATCCCATCGGCTTTAGCATCGCAACAGTAACTTTTTGGTTGATAACATCGTTTTCGACTAAAAGCAGCTTTGCTTTTGAGAAACCGTAAGAATTTTCGCCGTTAGATTCCGCTAAAAATTCGCCTCTGTAAATTTTATTTCCATCTGATTCCGCTAAAAATTCACTGATCGGTTCGGCTAATAAAACCACACGCAAAACACGATTTAAATGTGAACGGCGGATCGGTTTTGTCAGACTATATATGTTTTTATTAAAAATGTTTCTTTCGGAAATGTTTGTCAGAATTATTAAAGGTATGCCTTTCCTATCTAATTCGGATTTGATATTTTCGATTAATTCTTTGTCTTCCGTCAGTGAAAAAGTATCGAAAATCACAGCATTTATCGAAGTGTCAAATTTAAAATCTTTTCCGACAGTTTTATCGAAAATTACCGTTTCCAAATTACAATCATTAAGTTGAGATTGAAGATTTTGAAGCAGACTTCCTTTTTCGCCGATCAGCAAAATCTTTCTGCCTGCAAAATCCGTTAATGTTTCGGAAGAAGCAGAAACACTTAAAGATTTTCCGAAACTTGCCGAAAATGAAAAAATGCTTCCTTTTCCCAATTCACTTTCCGCTTCGATTTCGCCGTCCATCATTTCAACGAGCTGTTTTGAAATGGTCAGACCGAGTCCGGTGCCGCCGTAGAGCCGCGTGGTCGAACTGTCGGCTTGCGTAAAAGGTTGAAAGAGATTGTCCAAAGTTTCCTGCCCAATTCCGATTCCCGTGTCGCTGATTTCAAACCGCAAAATGTATTTTTGTAAACTTTCCTTTTCCAAACGCACACGAACAACGACTTCGCCTTTTTTCGTAAACTTTATGGCGTTATCAACCAGATTTATCAAAATCTGACGCAAACGCACGGGATCGCCGTTTACAAAAACGGGAACTTTCGGCTCGATGAATGAAATCAATTCCAATCCTTTGGCGTGCGCTTTGCCGGCGGCGAGTTCGAGAACATCCTCAACCGCTGCATTCAAATCGAAATCAATATTTTCCAGTTCCATCTTTTTCGCTTCGATTTTTGAAAAATCCAGAATGTCATTGATGATTTTTAACAGCATTTCGCCCGAACGCTTAACAATATCGGCGCGTTCGCGCTGCTGT
>JBBSAX010000098.1:0-17363 GCA_038251885.1 Pyrinomonadales bacterium
GCGGCAGGAAAAGCTTCGATTATGATTCCGTTGCCGACTGCCGCCGACGATCATCAGCGCAAAAACGCTGAAGCCCTTGAAAAAGCAGGTGCGGCAAAAATGATCTTGCAGAGCGATTTGAGCAAAGAAACTTTGGCAAAGGAAATTACGGATTTGATAAACGCGCCCGAAAAAATTAGTGAGATGGAAAACGCCGCAAAGAAATTGGCAAAACAAGACGCGGCAGAAGTTACGGTGGATTTGATGGAAGAAATGTTAGTTGTTCGTCGTTAGTTGTTTGTTGTAAATTCAACTGACCACTAACCACTAACCACTAACCACTAACAAGAATGTTTAGACACGTAAAAAATATACATTTTATCGGCATCGGCGGGATCGGAATGTCCGGCATTGCAGAGGTTTTGTGCAATTTGGAATTCCGCGTATCGGGGTCTGATCTGAAGAAGTCGAAAAATACGGATCGGCTCGAAAAACTCGGTGCGAAGATTTACGAAGGACACGCGGCGGAAAATGTCGGCGACGCGCAGGTTGTTGTATATTCATCGGCTGTCAAGGCTGATAATCCCGAAGTTGTTTTAGCGAAGGAAAAGAAAATTCCGGTAATTCCGCGTGCGGAAATGTTGGCGGAATTGATGACCTTGAAACCGTATTCGGTCGGAGTTGCAGGTTCACACGGGAAAACTTCGACGACTTCGATGGTGGCGACTGTTTTGGGACACGCGGGAGTCGAACCGACAACGATTGTTGGCGGCGTGGTTGATACTTTGGGATCGAACGCGAAACTCGGCACAAGCGATTGGTTTGTTATCGAAGCGGATGAAAGCGACCGTTCGTTTTTGATGCTCAATCCAACTATTTCCGTAGTTACGAACATTGATCGCGAACATATGGAATCATATAAAGGAATGGACGACGTGATGCAGTGTTTTACGGATTTTGTCAATAAAGTTCCGTTTTACGGCGCGTGTATTTTGTGTCTGGATGACCCGAATGTTCAATCAATTATTCCGTCAATCAAAAGACGGCGCGTAACTTACGGGTTTACGGCGCAAGCGGACGTTTCGGCGCAGAATATCTCGTATAACGAAAACTTCGGCTCGCATTTCGAGGTCTTAAAGGGCAATGAATTGTTGGGCGAAATAAATCTTCCAGTTCCGGGAAAGCATAATGTTTATAACGCTTTGGCAGCGACTGCGGTTGCTCTTGAACTCGAAATTCCGTTTGAAAAAATATCGGAAGCGTTTTCTAAATTCAAAAATGCGAATCGCCGTTTTGAATTCAAAGGCGAAGCGAACGGAATCACGGTGGTTGACGATTACGGACATCATCCGACGGAAATTACGGCGACGCTTTCAGCGGCGAAAAACGGTTCGGGCGGACGGCGCACAGTCGTTGTTTTTCAGCCGCATCGCTACACGCGCACCAACGAATTGATGGAAGATTTTGCGCGTTGTTTCAATAACGCCGATGCGCTTTATATTCTGGACATTTATGCCGCGAGCGAACAGCCGATTGAAGGCGTTACAGCAGAAATTTTGACCGAAAAAATCAATGAATTCGGGCATAAAAATGTGCAGTATATCGGCGAAATAAACCACGCCGCCGAAAGAGTTGTTGAAGATTTGAAAGACGGAGATTTAGTAATAACGCTCGGCGCGGGTAGCATTACGGGACTTTCGGAAGAAATTTTGGATAAGTTGAAAGGAAGTAACCACTAAAAATCAGCATTTACATCAACTTTAAGATATTTACTAATTTAATTATGGCAGCACAAAAAAGAACAACTACAAGACGCAAAACAAGTATGGCGGCAAAACGCCGCAACACGACGAATCGAAATAAAAGCACGGGAAATCTGGTTAATTTTCTTGTCCCGGCTGTTTTCATTGTCGGTATTATATTTTGTTTAGGTTTTTTGCTTTTTATGGGTTATAGAACCGCGACTGCTTCGGCATTTTTTGATGTGAAAAATGTGGACGTGCGCGGTTTGAATCGCGGGACAAAAACGGAGATCGAAAATATCGTCAACCGTCAAGCCGCTAAAACCGGCGTTTGGAACGCTGACTTAGCCGAAATAAAAAGTGATGTTGAAAAATTGACTTTTGTCAAAAGCGCGGCGGTTTCACGCGTTTTGCCGGATGGTGTTCGGATCAATATTGTCGAGCGCGAACGGAGTGCCGTAGTTAGTTTGGATTCAGGCGAATTTTGGGTTGATGACGAAGGTGTTTTGCTCGGAAAAGCCGGTGAAAAGGATGAACGTCCACCGTTTGTGCTTAAAGGTTGGGATGAATCAAAGACTTTAAAGGCAATTGATGAAAATAAAGAGCGTGTCAAAGTTTATCGGGAAATGCTGCAAGAATGGCAGGATTTTGAACTTGCCAAGCGAGTGCGTGAAGTCAATCTGCAAGACTTACAGGAAACACAAGCCATTGTGCAAGATTCGGGCGAACCCGTAAAAATTATTCTCGGAAACGATAATTACGGCAAACGTCTGCGCGAGGCTTTGAAGGCGATTGCCAATAAAGGGAAAGAGATCGAGTCGGTGACATTTAACGGTCAAAGTTTTGTTGCCCAACCGCGTGAAAGTTGAAGATATTTTCGATTGATAATGAATTTAAAATCGTTTTGCAATTAATTATTTTTATTGAAACCTAAAAAAGATGAGTCGTTCAATACAATCAGTCGGTTTAGACATCGGGACAAGCAGAATTCGCTGCGTAATCGGTGAATCTGCGGAAAGCGGTGTCATGGATGTCGTCGGCATCGGTCAGGCGGAATCGCGCGGGCTCAGGCGCGGTATCGTGACGACGACCGAATCGGTAGTCGAATCAATTAAAAAAGCTGTTGACGAAGCCGAACGAATGAGCGGTTTGGAAGTTCAGATGGCAACAGTAAATATTTCCGGCGAACACCTGCAAGGCGAAAATAAAAGCGGTGTTGTCGCAGTTGCGGGCGCGGGAAGAGAAATTACGAGAGAGGATGTTGATCGCGCAATCGAGTCGGCTTGTGCGATCCAACTTCCGGCAGGTTGGAAAATCGTTGATCGTCTGCCGCAGGAATTTATCATTGACGGGCAGGACGGCATCATCGAACCAATCGGAATGCACGGCGCACGGTTGGAAAGTCGGATTCACGTTGTGACAAGTCCGAGTGCGGGCGGGCAAAATATCATTAAAGCAATTCATCGTGCCGGACTTGAAATCGAAAATATGATGCTCGAAGCACTCGCGGCGGCGACTTCGACTCTGACCGACAACGACAAAGAATACGGTTGCGCGGTCGTCAATATCGGTTCGGAAGTTACGAGTTTGATGATTTTCGGACGGGGCGCAGTTCAGCACACGGCGGTTTTTCCCTTTGGCGGGATGCACTTTACAAAAGATATTGCCGTCGGTTTGCGGGTTTCGATTCCCGAAGCCGAAAAAATCAAACATTATTACGGATGCGTTGCAGGATTTTTGATGAGTGAGGATGAAAAACGGGAAATTATCGAAATCAAACCCGTGGGCAGAAATGAGACACGCCAGCTTAGTAAAGAAATTTTGTGCGACATCGTTCAGCCGAGAGCGATTGAATTGCTTCATCATATTGCACTGGAAGTAGCAAATTCGGGCGGACAGATTCCGAGTGGCGTGGTTTTGACGGGCGGTGGTTCGATGATTAGAGGAATGACTGAAATAGCCGAGCAGGTTTTTGATGCACCGACGCGGCTTGGATTTTTGGACAGAGAATATTTCGGAGGATTGGCGGAAGAGATACAAACACCTGATTGGGCGGTGGCTTGCGGGTTGGCTTTGTCTTCAATGCGCTCTCAAATTAGGGAGCAAAACTATGGAGTAAAATCGCCGACTCGAAAAGTTGCCGAGTGGTTTGAAAATTTTCGAGAAAAATTTAGATAAATTTAATATCTCGACTGGATTTTTAACCCCAAATCGTTGTATGCTGTTTCGCCATAGGCACAACATATTGTTGAAAACCGAAAATTCTCTCGAAAAAGCAACACAAATGAGTTTTAAGCCAGAACTTCTTAAAAAGATTCGATAAAATGACTACGGACGGACTTCAAATGAAAAATAACGGAATAAAAATGTTTTTAGACGAACCAAAAGTTACCGGGGCAAGAATTAAAGTAATTGGTGTCGGCGGCGGTGGGGGAAATGCGGTCAATCATATGATCGAAGCGGGAATTCAGGGTGTGGAATTCATTGTAGCGAATACTGATGTTCAGGCTTTGGAACATTCAAATGCTCCGATAAAAATACAACTCGGAAGCGAATTGACGCGCGGACTTGGGGCGGGAGCCGATCCGCGAATCGGCAGACAAGCCGCAATTGAAGATACCGAAAAAATTATGGATGTGCTGGATGGCGCGGATATGGTTTTTGTCACAACCGGATTAGGCGGCGGAACGGGAACAGGTGCTGCACCGGTCATTGCCGCACTTGCAATCGAATCAAATGCTTTAACCGTGGCGATTGTCACAAAACCATTTGCCGTTGAAGGCAAAAAGCGGATGCGTCAGGCTGAAGAAGGCTTGGCGGAGATGCGCGGCTGTGTTGATACAATCATCACGATTCCGAATTCAAAACTTAAAGATGTTGAAGAAAAGATTTCTGTCATAGATGCTTTTCGCCGCGCCGATGATATTTTGCTGCAAGCCGTTCAGGGAATTTCAGATTTAATTACTGTTCCGGGAATTATCAATCTCGATTTTGCCGACATTAAATCTGTAATGCAGGGAATGGGCGTAGCTCTGATGGGCATCGGATACGGCAGCGGCGACGGTGCTTGTGTCAAGGCAATGAAGGCGGCAATCGAATCAAAACTTCTTGAAGAAAATTCGATTAAGGGCGCACGCGGTGCACTTATCAATATTACAGGTTCAAAAAATATGCCGCTTGACGAAATTGAAGATGCAATTTCTTTGATAAATGAGGAAGCTGACGATGATGCTAATATCATTTTTGGAACTGTTTTTGACGAAGAAATGAAAAATGAAGTAAAAATTACGGTAATTGCAACCGGATTTGATAATCAGGCACAAGCTGCAATGCCGATAAACGATCATCAAAATGTGGGACATTACATTCCGAAGCCGACCTTTAATCCGCCGGCTGATATTCAAAAGGAAGAAGATATTGAAGTTCCGACTTTTATTCGACGGCAAGCAGATTAGTCAATTATTTTTTGATCGTGAAAAAAGAAAATATCTCGATGTGACCAAAAAAGAGATAATATGAGAGATAAATACAGCAAACCGGATTATTCGGAAAACCGAAAAAAAACACCGCCGCAAAGCGAAACAAATGCTGAAACTTATTATTATAAGAAACAGATTGATGCGCGGACAAAAATGGTTATCGTTTTGCAGGATGGAGAAGAAATCGAAGGCATAATTGATTGGTATGATATTGAAGCATTAAAAATCAATCGTGAAGATGCTCCGAAAATTCTGCTTCTAAAGCATAACATTAAGTATATGTTTAAAGCCGAAGACAGGCAGAAATGAATATTTGAAAATGGACGATTGAACACACTGAACGCCACCGCATAAAATAGTAAAGTAAAAATCGGAAACAGAAAGTATCTCGGGTAGTTCTTAAATTTATCAACAACCTGTAATAGCCATCAGAAAAAACTTGAATAACTTTTTACCTCGAATCGGTATTACAATGGGCGATGCCGCCGGAATCGGCGCAGAAATTATATTAAAAGCCCTTACCGACAAAAATCTAAAAGAAATTTGCAAGCCGATCATTATCGGCGATTTATTGTTCTTACGACAAACGGCGCAGAATTTGAACTTAGATTTAGAGTTTTCCGATATAACTGATAATGTTCAGGACGATTCCACGAAAATAAGCGTTTTTAATTTAAAGAATCTTCCCGAGGAATTTAAAATCGGAGAAGATTCCGCCGTTACGGGCAAAGCCTCTGCCGAGTATATAGAAACTGCCGTCAATCTCTGGCGAGATAAAAAAATAGATGCGGTGGCAACTTCGCCAATCAGTAAAATGGCAATTTCGTTGGGTGGTTATAATTATCCCGGACACACGGAATTTCTGGCAGAAATGACCGGAACAAAAGAATTTGCGATGAGTTTTTTCGCCGAAAAACTGCGCGTCGTGTTGCTTTCGACACATATTTCATTAACGGAAGCCATTAAACTCGTCAAAAAAGAAAAATTAATCGAATTGATCCGATTTTCACATCTCGAAATTTCCAAACTGCTAAAAAGAGATGCAAAAATTGCCGTTGCCGGATTGAATCCGCACGCTTCCGAAGGCGGTATGTTTGGTTCGGAGGAAAAAAATGAGATAATACCGGCGATAAACTTTTGCCGTGAAGAACTCGGCATTGATGTCAGCGGCGCATTTTCGCCCGATACGATTTTTCTCAGAGCTTTTTCCGGTGAATTCGACGGCGTTATTGCCTGTTATCACGATCAGGCGACGATTGCCGTAAAATGTTTATCCTTCGGCGCATCCGTTAATGTAACTTTAGGATTACCGATTATCAGAACATCGGTTGATCACGGAACGGCTTTTGACATTGCGGGAAAAAATCTCGCAGATGCTTCGAGTATGAAAGCGGCAATCAAGTTAGCTGCCGAACTTGTTTTAAATTAAGTAAATTAAAGATTTTTTGCTACAATGATTTGTAACAATTTGGAGAAAACAGAAATTTAATGAATGAAGAAAAAACCGAAGAAAACAAACAGCATATTTTAGTGGCTGATGACGATCCGGCAATTCTTCGATTGGTCAAAACAATTGTCGAAAAAGAAGGCTATATTGTAGATTCGGCGCGAGACGGAAAAGAAGCCTATAAACTCTTACAGTCGGGGAATAATTTTGCAGCGGCGGTTTTCGATGTTGTAATGCCTTATATACAGGGAACAGAATTGGTTCGCTATATGCAATCAGAAAAGCGTTTAATGAATATTCCTGTAATAATGATGACGGCGGAACAAAATCCGCGTCTTTCATCCGACAGTTTTTCAGCCGGTGCAGTCGCTTTTTTGCCGAAACCTTTTACAACTACACAATTACAGTCAATGCTTCGAATGTGTGTTCGCAAAGGTTAAAAATCTCAAAAAAAATAATTATTTTTCTTGACGTATTATTGAACAGATGATAATTTTCAACGAAGTTAAACATCCATAGTTTAATTTTTTGTAGTAAAAATAGGAGCAAAACCCCTGTGTCAAAACACAAACTACTCTTGGCAGACGATTCGGTAACGATTCAAAAGGTCGTCAATCTGACTTTTGCCGATGAAGGAATCGAAGTAATTTCCGTTGGCGACGGAAATTCGGCGATGGAAAAATTTGTCGAAGCCATGCCTGATTTGGTGATGGTTGATGTCAATATGCCCGGCGTTGACGGTTATCGAATTTGCGAAATAATCAAGCAAGATGAAACAACCAAGCACGTTCCGGTCATTTTACTGGTCGGTTCTTTCGAGCCTTTTGACGAAGATGAAGCACGCCGCGTCGGGGCAAATGATTATTTGACCAAGCCGTTTCAATCTATCCGGCAATTAGTAAATAAAGTTACTGTTTTGCTGAACAAATCCAACGGTAATGAGGTTTCCTCCTCGCCGGTCGTAGAAACTCCGCCAGCTGAAGTTGCGTTTCAAAAACAGGCTGAAGAAGTTTCAGAACCTTTGATTGCTAAACAATTTGAAGCTGTTTCCGAACCTGTAAATATTAATCAGTTTGAAAAAATATCCGAACCGTTAGGTGATCCGGGAATGGACGACGATATGATTCAGGCAAATCAAATCGGCAGTCTTCCGGTTGATGATATTCAGAAACTTGAATCAAATGTAACCGATTTTGAGATTAATCTGCCGGAAAACCAATTAAAAACTCCGTATTCCGAACCTTTTAATCAGCAAAACTTCACATCCGGGGAAGATTTCGGAAAAACTCAGCCACTTTCAGCCGATGAATTCAAGGAACTGACATCAATTCCTGCGGCGGAAAACTCCGAAACTCAAGTTGATGAAACATCAGAGTTTGAAACGACTTTGCGGATTCATTCCGATGAACGAATTTCTGCCGAAGAAAAGGCAATGTCGTTAGAAAAACAAATGGTTTCGGAGTTTGAATCCGAAGCAAAGCAAATGCCTTCGGACTTTGAATTGCAGGCAAAAGCACCGGTTGATTATTCGATAGAAATGCCTCCACCTCAGCCGATTGCACACGAAGAAACATTTATACCTGAAGAAATTCCTGAAGAAAAAGGTTTTGAAATTCAACAAATTGACACGGCTAATATATTGGCGGTGGAGGAACTAACTCCGCAAATTCATTTTGTCGAAGAAAACCATGCGATTTTTGAAGAAATTTCCGACGTGCCGGAAGAACCCAAACTTGATGAAGTAGTCAAGGAAGATTATTATTCTGAACCCAAACTTGCGGAAGTTCAGGAATTTAAAGAGCCTGAAATCTTTGATCAGCCGATTGGTTATACTCCGGCACAGCCATTCGATGAGCAAATTTCTTCTCTTGAGCCGGAAAGTCTAATAGAAACTCCATCTGAAACCGGACAAACTTTTGGATCGAAAGCAGAAATATCCGAAGGGGAAAATGTTAAAGAGCAACCCTCGTTTCAAACCGAAGTTGTCGAAACACCATATTTTGCTAGTTCCGAAACAACGATTGAGGAAACGGACTCTGTTGTTGAACGACCGACATATTTTCGGGATGAAAGCATTTCCGACGAATCAGTAAATGTAGATCAATCCGGGCAACCTACCGAACCCGAAACTTTCTCTGAAAATGAACAAGTTTCACCCGAAGTTTCGAAGATTGCTGAATCCATCCAATTCTATCCGGTCGAGCAGTTTTTCGACAGAGATCAACCGTCAACCGATTATGGATTTAAACCCGAAACACAGAAAATTTCCGGGTTAGCCGAATTTGAGGCTGAACCGACTGTCGAACCCGAATCGAAATATGTAGAGCCGGAAGAAGAAATCGAACCGTCTTATACAGAATCGAAAACGTCCGAGTCGGAATTTGAAACAGTTGGTGAGCCTGAACAAATATTTGAGCCGGAAAATGATGTTGTCGAAAGCAAATTAACTGATGAAACTGAACAACTGCTCGAAGAAACCGAGCAATCTTTCGTTGAAGAATCTTCAACACCGACAATAGAAATTCCCGCTCCGTTTCCGACGATTGAAGAAGAAATGCCTTCAATCACAGAGGAAGATCAACCTTTGGAAGTCGAATCCAAAGAAGAAAAAACACCTGAAACCAAAGTAGATTCTTTAGTTTCCAAAAAAGAAACAAGCGAAGCTGTTGAAAGTGTGATCGTTTCCGAATTTGTGCGGCACAGCATCAGTTTGTCGCCCGAAGCGGTCGAAACAATTGCAACGAGGATCGCCGATAAGATTTCCGAAAAGATCATCGAACGAATGGCGGATGATGTCGTCGGCAGTCTTGCCGATCTGATCGTGGAAAAGATGGCGCGAAAAAAACTGGAGTAAATTTTATTAAATTATAAAAAATACGCGGTTAGTTTTCGCTTTCAATGAAAACTAACCGCTTTTGTTTTAGTATTAGACATTTGTAAATAGTAAGTGAATGTTAATAACTTATTGAAGTTTTTAACAGAAGCAAATTTACCATTTACCATTCACAATTCATCATTAAAAAGAATATGGAATTAGCAACACAATATAATCCGAAAGAAGCCGAAGAGAATCATTATCAAAAGTGGGAAGAAAATGGTTGTTTCACGCCCGAAATAAATGAAAATCCGAACGCCGAAACATACTCGATTGTCATTCCGCCGCCGAATGTGACGGGAAATCTGCATATGGGACACGCGCTTCAGCATACGATAATGGACGTTTTGATTCGGCGCAAACGGATGCAAGGTTATAGAACTCTGTGGCTTCCGGGAACGGATCACGCGGGAATTTCAGTGCAGAGAAAAGTTGCCGAACAGCTTCGCACGGGCGAAAATAAAACGCCGCTCGACATCGGGCGTGAGGAATTTGTTCGCCGTGCGTGGAAATGGAAGGAAGAATACGGCAACACGATTACCGAACAGATGCGGCGCGAAGGCGCGTCAGTTGATTGGTCGCGGCATCGTTTTACGATGGACGAAAGTTTGTCGCTCGCAGTGCGAAATGTTTTCTGCACGCTTTACGAAGAAGGCTGGATATATCGCGGTTTGCGAATCGTCAACTGGTGTCCAAACGACAAAACCGTGCTTTCCGATCTCGAAGTAAAAGAAGAAACGCGCAAAGACGGAAAACTTTATTATCTGAAATATCCGGTAAAACAAACGGCAGAAACACGCGCGTCAGCAAGTGTGCCAAAGTTTCTCACCGTGGCGACGACGCGACCGGAAACGATGCTCGGCGACACGGCGGTTGCGGTCAGTCCGAAAGACGAGCGTTATAAAGATTTAGTCGGTCAGACTATCGAGTTGCCGCTGACGAACCGTGAAATTCCGATCATTGCCGACGAATATGTTGACGCGGAATTCGGAACGGGCGCGGTGAAAATAACTCCGGCGCACGATCCGAACGATTATCTCGTCGGGACGCGCCACGATCTGCCGCAACTTCTTATAATGAATGACGACGCGACGATGAACGCGGAAGCAGGCGCGGAATTTGAAGGTTTGGACAGATTTGTTGCCAGAAAAAAAGTCATCGAAAAATTTGAGGAACTCGGTTTACTTGAAAAAGTTGACGATTATGAAATAACTCTGCCGATCTGTGAGCGTTGTAAAACGATTGTCGAACCGATTTTGTCAGATCAGTGGTTTGTCAAAATGGACGAAATGCGCGATATGGCGTTGGATTTAATCAAAAATGAAGGCGTTCCGCATTTTTCGCCGCAGATTCCGAACGAAAAAGTTTATACGACGTGGCTCGAAAATCTGAAAGATTGGACAATTTCGCGCCAACTTTGGTGGGGACATCAAATTCCGGCGTGGTATGACAAGGACGGAAATGTTTTTGTTGCCAAGACCGAAGAAGAAGCATTTGAAAAAGCCGGAACAAACGAATTAACACAAGATCAAGATGTTCTCGACACTTGGTTTTCATCGGGGCTTTGGGCGTTTTCGACATTCGGCTGGAACGGCGAGTCAGAACCATCTGCGGTAGCGGATGGTTTAAGTTCGGATTCCGACATTTCAGATAACAATCTTCAACCGCCCACTAACGCAGGCGGTTCTGACTTGTCCGATCTTGAAGAATTTTGCCCGACTGATGTTTTAGTAACGGGACGCGATATTATTTTTCTGTGGGTTTCGAGAATGATGATGCTGACGAAGAAATTCGTTGACAAAAAAGCGTTTGAAGATGTGATTATCACGGGAACGGTTTTGGGCGCGGACGGCAAACCGATGTCAAAATCTCGCGGCAACGGCGTTGATCCGATTGAAAGATTCGATAAATTCGGCGTTGATGCAACGAGAATCTATCTCGCAAGCATTGCGACCGGCGCAGATATTCGCTGGAACGATACGCTAATCGAAACTTATCGCAATTTCGCCAACAAAATCTGGAACGCGACGCGGTTTTGTTTAATGAATTCCGAGGGCGCAAGGGTTGATCTTTCAACGCTCGAAAACGCTGAATCAATCGCTGATAAATGGATAATTTCGCGTCTTAATAAAACTGCTGAAGAAGTCAATAATGCACTCGAAACTTATGCTTTTCACATTGCAGTTAATAAACTATATCATTTTTTCTGGGACGATTTTTGCGGTTGGTATATCGAGCTAGTTAAAGATGAAATCAGCAAGGAAATTGAAGACGAAAACTTAAATGCAAATGAAAGTGCAAAAAAATCGCAAACAGTTGCCAGAAGCAGAATTATTACGATCCTCGAACAAGCCTTGCGCCTTCTGCATCCGTTTATGCCTTATTTGACTGAAGAGTTATGGCAGAAATTGCCTAATACTTCAAGTGAGCTTCATAATTCTGCATACTTAAATGCAGAAAAAACAATAATGCTTTGTGATTTTCCAAAATGGAGTGAGAAGCTAATGTTCGAAACTGATGAACGGAAAATGCATAAAGCTCTTGCAGTAATTTCTCGCGTAAGAAATCTTCGTGCAACCTACAATATCAAACATAGCAAGCTAGTTAATGTTTTGTTGAAGTTTGATAAATTACATGAAATTATGCCTACTACGCTTTCAAATGATGAGTTAGTGGATATATTTAAAGAGAATTTCCCCCAGATTGCAAAACTTGCAAAAATAAATAAATTATCAATGATTAATGTTGATAGTGGCATCTCTATAACTTTACAATACGTTTTAGATATTAAAACTTTACAATACGTTTTAGATATTAAAACTTTACAATACAGTTTAGATATTCCAAAATCCTCTGCTAAAACACAAATACCTGGCGCATTAGTCGCTTTACCGCTCGAAGGTTTGATTGATTTTGAAATGGAACGCGAACGATTCAAAGCACAAATCAATAATCTGAGCAATGAAAACGAAAAATTAACCAAACAGCTTTCCAACGAAAATTTCGTAACAAAAGCTCCAGCGGAAAAGGTCGAAGCCCTGCAAGAAAGAGTTTGCGAAATCGAAACTCAATTGAGTGCGTTAAATCAAAATCTGGAGGCGTTAAAGTAAAATGAAAAAAATCAAATTTATTATTTTATATATTATATGTTTAGGAATATCTCAAAATGTTTTTTCTCAGGATAAAGCAATAACTAATGATGAATATAATTCTGTAATCTCAAACGCATCTCCAAAAGATGACAAAACGGCTTATAGAATTACCAGTATTACAAATTTTTATAATGGCAAAAAAGTAGAAAGTACAAGAACTTTAATAACTGAGAATCTTCCTTCCGATAGGAAAAGAACAGTTTTTGCAATTATGAAAGATGGTTTAATAACAGAGCGAACTGAAAATATAACTATTGGAACTATTAAATATTCAAAAAAAGATAATAATGATTGGGAGAAAACTGATTTAACCGATCCGAATAGTAATGTAAGAAGAATGGGTGCAATTACTTCAAGAGTTGAATCAATAGATTGCAGGGAATTTTATATTATAAATACTACTTTAGACAAAGAATCTGTTGATTTATATTTGTCCTATCATGTAAGTCAAAATGATAAAACTCTTTATTTCATTGATGATAGACACTGGATAAATAAAGAAGGTATTTTGTTAAAGTCAATTTCAAAAGTAAGCAAGATAATTCCTGAAAATGTAACTTCAGTCAGCACTAGAGATTATTTTTATAATCCTAACGGATTAAAAATCGAAGCACCGATTATTGCGGAAAAGACAAAATAATATGAAACAGAAATTTTTTAGTTTGATAATTTTTCTTACAGTATTGCTTTTTTCTTTTGCAGTAATTTCGGCTCAGGAAAAAGTAATTACGGAAACTGACTTCGACAAAATCGTTGCCGATGCGGACAAAAATATAGACGGGAAAACCTATCGTTTGACTGAAACCGAGAAATACTTTCCCGATAAAAACGGCGAAGCGGAAAGTACCAAAATAAATTTGACCGAATTCGTTTTGCCGGATAAACGCAGAACCGTCAGGGACGTAGCATCAATAGCGGAATTCGGCAGATATGAAACAATTTGGGACGGCAAAACATACTATACGAGAAAAAACTTTGAAGATTGGCAAAGTTACAGAGGCGGCGGCGAAGGCTCAAGTGTAGGTAGCGGAGATTTTACTTCCGGGAAAATTTCCAAAATTCATAAATATCTCGGAACGACCGAAATTGATAAGCAGAAAGTGAAACTTTACTCGGAAGAAAAAATGAGAATTGCCAACAAACTGACGCGCAATTCGACGTATCAGGTTTATTACTACGAAAACACGAAATACTGGATTAGCGAAAATGGTCTGCTGTTGAAAATTTACATAGAAAGCGGTGTCGAAAAAGTCATTACGCCTGAAGGCGCAAAGGAGTCAAAAGCAGTAACGCGCAAAACTTCGGTTTATGAATACGATCCGAACATAAAAATCGAAGCACCGATTATCAACAAAGAGGTAAAAAAGTAAAACAGTTTAATTTGCGTGATAAAATCTTTGGGAAAAAGGGACTCAATATGTCCAACAAGCAGACAATCGAATATTCGGTAAATTGGCGTTTGAATTTGTTTTAAATCATATCTCCAAGCCGCGTTTCAATTAAATTTTGCGATTCTTCAAACGAAAAAACTCTCGATTTTGTAACAAATCTTACGCCCATCGGAATTTCGAGGGAAAAAGACGCGCCACGACCTTCGGTTATATCAATCGTCAATTCCGTATGTTTCCAAAATTCAAATTGATCTTTTGCCATATAAAAATCACAGCCGTCAATTTCTCCTAACCAAACGTCGCTTGAGCCGACGAGAAATTCGCCCGCTTCGTAACACATCGGCGAAGAACCGTCGCAGCAACCGCCCGATTGATGAAACATCAAATTGCCGAATTTTGAACGCAATTCATTGATAACTTTTTTTGCTTCGTCGGTTACTTTTACTCTCGGAATATTTTTCATATCAGTTTTTGAGCGATTTTCTTCACAGAATCGTCGTGTTTTTTATTGCCGATGGTTGAAGAATATCACGTTCATCAAATTATTTTTGCCAATTCTTTTAGCTCTTCGACTATCGGATTCGATTCCCAAGATGTCGCTTTGATATTCGGATAAAAATTAATTTTCCTTCCGAATTCCGAAGGAGTTTTCAGATAAATCATCGTCGGACGCATATCACCAAACCACAAGATTTTTTCAATGTTCGACAACGGCACGGCGATTTCCTTTCGATAATTTGAAACGTATAAAAAGCTGTTGTCAAGGCTCAGTTTTTTAGTTGCTTTGGTCATCAAAAAGATGAGCGCGGCGGACATCAGCAAAAATACGAACACAAAAACTGCGACGACGGAATTATTTTTCCTGTCATATAAATAAACTGCCGCCGGCAAAACTGCGGAGCAGATTAATAAAAAGACGGGCAGGATTATTTTATAGAAAAACGTATCTTTCGCTGATATTTCTCGTCTCATAGATTTTTATATTCGCTTGAAAAAGCGGTTATATTTTATTTCTTCAGGCATCATCACTTTCCGCGCCATCAAAAAATTAAAAATCTTTGTCGGCAGCGTCCATTTTGAAGAAATGTTTCATTTGATAAACTAAACCTCTAATTTGAATAAAAGAAATTTTTCAAAGCACTCAAACGCTTGCGTGTTTCCCATATAAAAACGAAGCGCATAATCGGATTTAAAATCGGTCGCAGAAATCGCGGTTTCGCCGTAAAATTTACTTTGTATATCACTTCAGAATGCGCGTCGTCAATCTTTCGATGCCGAATCGAAGCCGCAAAAGTATCAAAAAACGGCGGCTGATTGAGCATTTTAACCGCCGCGACTTTGCCCGGTTCAAATGAAACGTAAACGGTTCGCACGGCAAAACCGCCCAAAATATTTTTGCCGCGACACACCGAAATCGCGCCTTTTTCAGAGCGTTCAAATTCCGGTTCGAGATACGCTTCACGCAAAAGCGTGTCCCATTCGAGCCGCCGATTATAATTGTGTAGCAACTCAAAAACCGCTTCCGCCGATGCGGGAATAATTTCTCTGATCTCAGCCGTCGGCATAAATATTCTACTTGACCGATTATATCTTAAAATTCAATACACCGATTCGCAAATGTTTGCAATAATTGCACGAATGAACGCAAATCATAAAATCTGCGTTCATTCGTGTCTAATTATTTTCTGGAAAAACCCAATTCATCACTATAGCGCGAAGTTGAGCGATAACTTTTTTCGCTTCTTTGGTTACTTTTACTCTCGGAATACTTTTTATTTTAGTGATCCTACATAATTACCGGTTCGCTTTAAGCTCTTTTTCGAGCTGTCTTGTGGTGTCTTCCGTCACGCTCGAAGGTGCAATCAATTCGTTCGTGTCAAATTTCTTCGTGCCGAAATCTATCGGCGGATGAAATTCAGCTTCGGGCAGAGATTTATCAAAAATTTGTTTGCCGTCTAACTTGTTAGTTTCGAAATCATTTTCAAACGAATCGTCCTTGTTTTCAGCCAAATCATTTCTGCCGAAAAGCGAAGGAAAAGACATTCTGATTGCACCGCCGATTATAAATATTAACACGCTGACGGCGAATAAAGACTTCGGAACGGCAATAAAATCGCGCAAAATCGCTAGAATCAATATCACGGCAAAACCAGAAAACACCAACATCATACCTTGCCGTTGGGCTTTATTAATTTCGCTTTTTCTTTTCGATTTTAATTCACGAAGTTCAGGTGCGAGCAACGCTTTGACATCGCCGATTTCCAAACCGCATTTCGTGCAAAAGCGAATTTCATCCGAATTTTGCTGATGACCGCATCGTGGACAGTGCATAAATTTTTTCCTCTTCAAAAAACTACGAGTAAAGATTCGACGAAGTTCGCCAATTACAAAGTCAGAACCATCTGCCGTAGCGGATGGTTTAAGTTTAGCATCTGAGATTTTCAATCAACATTCGAGTATGCCAAGTTCAACCGCCCGCTATCGCAGACGGTTCTGACCTGTTTAACTCATATTAAACTTTTCATAATATTTTCAAAATAAACCTATTAACCCACTTTGTTTTAACTTCTGCATATTCGGATTTGTTTGAAACTTTTTTCGCCAGTTCCAATTTGTAATCATTATATTCACGCGCCAACTCAGCATTTTCCCTCAAAACATCGCGGAATTTTAATTTTGAATGCCAGTCTGCATTTGCCTCCGTGTAAATATGCGCTTGGCAATAACGGATATTATTTCTGTCCAACACCGCGTAGAAATGTCCGCTTTCGTCATCGTAGTTTCCGCGATATTCGTAACCGAGTTCAGGCAGTGCATCGGCGACTACTTCAAGACCTTTCGCACCGCACAAAATAGCAATGTCTAAAATAGGTTTGGCGCAAACCGTCGGAATCGCCGTGCTGCCGATGTGTTCGATAAGCACGGAAGAATCTGCAACGACTGTCTCGATGCGCTCACGTTCCGCTAAAAAATCATCTTTCCACGAAACATCGTGCGCCATCAATCGCAACTCGCTTTTGTTCATTCCATACATAATAAATTTTGCGCGTCTTTGATTTTCGCTTCATCGGTTTTTTGCTTTTGGATTGTTTTTTATATTTATTAACGACGTTTTTTCAAATCGCTTTTTTGTCGTATGAGATCAACATATTTCAGTTAATCGAATTTTCCGTCGAATTCTCGCATCACTTCGGGCGGAATCATCACCGAATCAAAAAGCGCGGGCAAAATATCCAATCTGCCAACGCGCTCCAAACCGATTAAAAAAAGTGCTGTCCGAAACAACCGCTTCTTTCAC
>JBBSAX010000099.1:0-17337 GCA_038251885.1 Pyrinomonadales bacterium
ACAAAAAGTTAAAAAAGTTTTGCTACTAATCTACCGTTAGCAACCTAAAGCAAATTCGCTGGGAGCGCACGCATCCGTGCGTGCTGAGTGCGACAGCACGAAAACAGCCTTCGCATTAATGGAATTTATGAGCAAACATAGGCTTTCACGCCGTTTTTCAAACGACGTGGCACGCACGGATGCGTGCGCTCCCAACGAACAATTTTTTTGTCGGATTCATTTATCAAAGACCATTAGCAGAGACTCAAAACCCTATGTCCAATTTAAAACCGCTTTAATGAAAAAGGAATACCACCGATGATTGATGGACTTTCCTTTTTTATTCTAATCAAACGTGAGTTCGATATAAGAAATTTGGATTTAGTCGGTGAAACCGACGTTATATTTTTAGCCCACGATGCCAATCGTGGGAAAATAATCGAAATTTGATAAAGCCATTGAAAATGGCGGCATAAAATCGTATGTCGCGGTTTTCAACCGCTTAAACAAAATATCTAAAGCGTTCCCATAACTGGCGTTATGGGCTACAAATATGTTGCCGTCTTCGACGGCTTATCTCGAACTCAAGTTAATCAAACAATTTCAACGAACATAGGCATTAGGAATTGGAATGTCATTCGTGATTCCGAAGGTGATTGCCGTGAATCCCGATGTGGATTGTTGCAAATACCAAGTATTATTCGATGGTCGGAAAATCGAAAAATCCGTTCTGCCGTCGCCGTCATAATCGCCCGGTGTCGGAATATCTCCGGTAGTTCCGAACGGTGCGGAGTAGAATGAGAAATTTTCCGATCTGAGAATAAACCATTCTCTTGTGGATGGACGGAAGAATGCGACATCTGCTTTGCCGTCTCCCGTGTAATCTGCCTGAACAGTTTTATCGGTTGATGTTCCGAAGGTCGTTACAATCAATCCGGCAGTCGTTCTATTTAACCACCATTGACCGTTCGATGGACGATAGATTCCGATGTCGGCTTTTGCATCGCCGTCATAATCAGCCGCGACAGGTAAATCTCCCGCAATGCCGAAAGTCGTAATAGTCGTGCCGCCCGATGAATTGATAATAAACCATTCCCTCGTCGAAGGACGGAAAATCGCCGGATCAGCCCTGCCATCACCGTCAAAATCCGCCGGAGTCGGAATATCAGTCGAATTACCGAACGGGAACGAATAGAACGAAGAATCTTCCGAACGCAGAATAAACCAAAAACCCGTCGAAGGACGGAAAAAAGCAATATCGGTTTTACCATCTCCCGTGTAATCGGCGGCAACAACTTTATCGGCTGATTGACCGAAAGAAAAAGCACGGCTTGACCCGTCAGAACTTCTCCGATACCACCACTGACCGGGAGCAGGTCGGAATATTCCAACATCGGTTTTGTTATCGCCGTCAAAGTCGAAATTTCTATGATTAGACGACTGAATGAATCCGGCTTGAGTAATGGTTAAAATCTGACCTGCAACCGTTATCGTGCCTGTTCTTACAACTCCGGTATTTGCATTAACGCTAAAACCGACTGAGCCGTTACCTGAGCCGTTACTTGCTGTTGTAATCCATTGAGCATTGCTTACTGCCGACCAATTACAACCGCTTTGAGTAGTTACATTTGTAAATCCATTTCCGCCGGAAGACGGAAAAGATTGACTCGTCGGCGTAATCGAAAAATTACAAACGGTTTCATTTACCAAGCTAATCGAATATGCACCAGTTCTGTTAGCGTCAAAAGATGTCGCTTGAATCGAATAAGTTCCAGTTGCAGGTAGTGTGAAAAATCCTGAGGTTGCTGGAATCCGCGAATTTGTTCCACCGCCGCCATCATCATCTTGGGCGATAATTTGATTACTTGAATTTACTAAAAACAAATAAGTATCGAATGCTGTTGAATTCATTGAAACTGCAATTCTTTGTCCGGCTACGCCGTCAAAAACATATACATCAACATATCTTGTTGTGCCGCTGAAAGCACAATCGGAAGTTGTCAATGTGTTGTTTATAGTTTGTCCTGCAATGATTGATGACGAACACGGTAGAGTTTGAAGGGCAGATTCTATGTTAATGCGCGGTTTGACGATACCGTTTCTGGAATCCGTTATTGGTTGTCCGGTTGTGCTTAATGCGTTTAGAATTTGACCAACCGACGCATTTGGATTGCGTTGTTTGAGAACTGCCCATGCTCCGGCAACGTGCGGTGTCGCTTGTGAAGTTCCAGCCATATTTTCGTAACTTCCGTTTGGAACGGACGAAAAAATCCATTGCCCCGGTGCTAATAAATTTAGGAAAGATGCGCTATTTGAGAAACTTGAAACAAAATCAACAATCGCGCCGCTGCTTCCATCGCCCGTTGAGCCAACGCTAATTGCCGATGAAATGCAAGCAGGCTTACTTAAAGCGTTGATATATCCATTCCCGCTAGAATCACCATTTCCAGATGCAATAACCGTAGCAACTCCAACCGAACGAAGATTATCAATTGCGGCTTTTACATCAAGAACCTGCGAATCACAATTACCTGTAAATACATCAGGACTTCCCAAACTCATATTCGCAGAAGCGATATTGACTCCACTTTGTTTTAGAGTAAAAACACGCTGGAGTCCTAGAACATAGTCTGAGCTAGAAGTTCTGGCACAAGACATATTGCTACCGCAAATTTGTGGGTTATCAATTCTCGAAAAAACTTGGATTGCAACCAAGTTTGCATCTCTTGCTACTCCGCTGACATTTGTTGCTCGTCCTGCCGCGATACCCGCGACGTGAGTTCCGTGACTGCAACCGATAATTGAAGTATTACAATTTAGACCTGAATTCGTCGCGGTTGATTGGAAAACACCGCCCGGACAAAGACTCGAAACTCCTTGTTGAGAATCCGTTGTAGAATAGCAAGCATCCGAAATAACTTTTCCGCTCAAAAAAGGATGATTTTTGTCAACACCTGTATCCAAAATCGCAATAACTTGACCTTGACCTGAAAATCCGGCATTCCACGCTTGCGGAGCGCGGACAACTTGTGTGCTTTCAAAAAGAGTCGGCGCGTGAAGTTCATCTTCACGAATAAATGTAACTTCGGACAAAGTTTTCAAAAACTCCAGCGTTTCGGCATCAATCGTTACTGCAAAATATGGAATTGTTTCAAATTGCTTAACATTCTTCGGCTTGAATGCTTCTAACTTTTGCAAAAGAGCGTCCTGATTTTCTCTAATCTCGGCACGTTGATTATCTTTTAGCGAATTTGTTAAATATCCTTCCGGGGTAAAGTCAAAACGAAACCCGACAATTACAGGAACATTTCCTTTTTCTTGTGCAATATTTATTAGCCTTATAAAATTTCCGTTTAAGACATTCGATGATACCTGTAAATTCTTCAATATCGGTTCATCGGAAAAGTTCTGCGCTTTTGAAGGCTCGAAATAGAAAAGACAGAAAATTATAAAGATAAGGCTGATTATTGAAAGCAAAAGTGTTTTTTTCATAAAGTCCTCCAGATTTTTAGGTGTAGATAAATAAGTTTGCCGTTTGGCAAGGTTTAAATTTGTGGCTACAAATTACTACTAAAACAAAATAAACCAATAAATCTCTCTGTCGGAATCCGGCAATTATGGATTCGGGTTACTTGGTTTCGGTTTCGGGTCGCGTTGGACGTGGCTGGCGGATTGCCATGCGGCTAGTTTTGTCGGGTTGTTGCGATAGAGTTTGCGGATGATCGGGTCGAGCGTCGTGATTATTTTGTTCGATTCTTTGTGCGTTTGCATTTTCGATTCGGTCGAACCGACGCGCTCGGCAGTTTTTGAAGCGGCGTTTGAAAGGGCTTGTTCGAGAGCGTCGGCTTTGGCGGTCAGGTTTTCGATAAAATCGGGTTCGAGTCCGCGTTCGATGAACATTGCTTTGTGTGCGGCGGCATCGGCGGCGAAGGCGCGGGCGCGATCAATCCGTCCGCGTTTACCGCCCGAACGCGGGATGCGGAATTTTTCTTCAACGCCTTCGATTTCGTCAGCCATCGTCGCGGCAAAATCGGCGATGTCGCGCATCGCTTCCCGTAAATCGGCGTTGGCTTCTTCGGCAATTTCGTAATTTTGCCGTGCGCCGCCGTCATTCAAAATTTGCTGTTCGCGCAAATCGCCTGTTTCCGCGATTTTTGTTTTTAACATTTCAAACTGCGCGTTCGCAAAAGTGTTTTTGTCAAAATCAGCCTTGTTTTCCTGTAAAAAATCGTTTGCCCGGATGTTTCTTTCCGATTCACGGGTTAATCTGCTTGCCATATTGTAAGATTCTCCTTTTTATTTGAATTAAAAAACTTCAAAGGCAGAAACACGACCGCGAGGGAGTGTGCCTTCGCTTCGGAATTCGACACGCTCGTTTGCACTCGCGTTTCTGCCTTTGACCATAAATAAATTCGACACGCTCGTTTGCACTCGCGTTTCTGCCTTTGACCATAAATAAATTCGACACGCTCGTTTGCACTCGCGTTTCTGCCTTTGACCATAAAATAATCTCTAATCTACTTCTAAATTGATGTTTTGCCTGATAAACTTCCGCACCTCACCGACAAACTATCGCACCAAACTAAAAAAACTCGCACTATGTAAGAAAAACGGCACACCGTGTGATAAAACAGCGCATCACGCGACCATTACGGCGCACTACATAAATAACGCATTGCACAACGCTTTCGCGCAACTGTATTGCAATAAAAAAATCTTTTTGTCCGAAAAATTCGATTGATGAGAGAGTTTGCATTTCGTTTTTCTTCCGCCGCTTCGGGCATCTGAATTATTTATTGGCAGAATGTTTTCCGCCGAAGAAAATAGGGTTAGAGAAATAATTCGGCATTAGAGAAATCCGCTGCCGATCAAAAACAATAAATTGTAAAAACACTTCAGGATTAGCAAATGTTCGACATTATTTTAAGAATGTGTAAGTAAACTACCGCAACTTTTCTCAAATTGCAAGAAAATTATTTATTTCGGTTAAATACTTCGTGAATTGAAATTTATAATTATCCCGGAATCGTTTTGAGTCCCGCCTTGTGGTTTTTGAAAAGTAGTTCTAACAATAAAAAATCAAGTGTTTGGCTGGGAGCGCACGCATCCCTGCGTGCTGGACGCGAAGCGTTCAAAAAGCCTTAATTGACAATTCAACTCGATTTTACACGACGGCTTTTACGCCGCGAAGCGCGACGTAGCACGCAGGGATGCGTGCGCTCCCAGCAATGAGTTCTTTTTTTGTTAGAACTACTTTTCAAAAACCATAAGGCGGCAACCGCCATCGAAGCGCGGCGGAAAAAGCCGACTAAAAGCGGGACTCAAAACACGAAACAATTTACAAAACTTTACAAAATAATATAACAAAACCGATATTTGTTGCGTAAAATCAATTTAGATACTATATAATCGATCAAAATACCGGCTTTCGAGATTTAACAAATGGAATTTTCAGAAACATTAAAACTGGCGTTATCGGCAATTTGGGCGCATAAACTTCGTTCATTTCTCACTCTTCTCGGAATGATTATCGGGGTGACGGCATTTATGGTCGTTTTGTCTATTTTACAGGGCTTTAATACTTATGTAGATGAAAAAATTGCCGGAATCGGTTCTAATTCTTTCACGATAAACAGATTCAGTTTCGATGATTTCAAAGATTCAGATACTCTTGCCGAAGCCCAGCGCAGAAATAAAGATTTAGTCCTCGAAGAATTAGACTTCGTTCGTAAAAACGGAGACCTGATCAAACAGATCGGAGCAAAAACCCGTGGCAACCGAATGCAGGTAAAACGCGGTTCCGAACTTATAGAAGATGTCACGGTTGAAGGCTCCGAACCCGTCATCGCTGAAATTGAAAAAGTAGAAATCGAGAAAGGTCGCTATTTTGTTAAAGAAGAAAATGATGCAGGGTCACGAGTCGCATTTATCGGTGCTGACATCGAAAAAACTCTGTTTCCGAGAGGTTCGGCTCTCGGTGAAGAAATTAAGATCGCCGGACTTCCCTATCGAGTCGTCGGAGTTGCGGTTGCTAAGGGAACTGTTTTCGGACAACCGCAAGATAGTTTTATAAACATTCCGATTAAAACTTATCTAAAAAGTAAAAATCAATGGAGCAGTCTATATTTTGTCGGCACTTCATACTCTGATGAAACATTTAACGATGCTGTAGAACAAGCCCGCACACTTATGCGTATCAAGCGCAATGTTCCGAACGGTGAAAAAGACAATTTTGGAATTTTCACCCCCGACGCGATTACAAATCTGCGCGATAAGGTTTTGGGACCGATTTTTATCGTGATAATTGCCGTTCCGACCATCGCTCTGATCGTGGGAGCAATTGTCATTATGAACATAATGCTCGTTGCCGTAACGGAAAGAACGCGGGAAATCGGTATCAGAAAGAGTTTGGGCGCAAGACAATCCGATATTTTGAAACAGTTTTTATCAGAATCGGCAACGCTTTCGGCAATTGGAGGAATAATCGGATTGATACTGGCTGAATTAATCGGTTTAATCGTGTCCGCTTACGCAATACCGACAAAAATCCCGTGGTGGGCGGCTGTTTTAGCAATTGGAGTTTCGGCGGCGGTCGGAATTCTTGCAGGATTATTTCCGGCTTGGAAAGCCGCACGCCTCGATCCAATCGAAGCATTAAGAGCAGATTAAATTATTATGGCTTTAGGCAATACATTCTTCGAAAATTTCAAAATGGCATTCGCAACCTTGCGAAACAATAAACTGCGCTCACTTCTGACCATTATCGGAGTAATCATCGGTGTAATTACCGTGATGCTTATTTCTTCAATCATCAGCGGCATAAATGTTGCCGTCGAAAAACAGATCGAATCATTCGGAACTAATTCGATATTTCTTTATAAATATAATGTCGGAATTCAATTTGGCAGACGCTCCCGTGAAGAAAGAATGCGAAAACCCCTGACATTTGAAGACGCTGAAGAATTGAAAAAACTTCCGACAGTCGAAACTGCCGTGCCGTTTTTGGATGTTTCAAGCGACCGTTGGGGAACAAAAATTCTTGTTACGGGCAAAAACGGTAAAACATCTTCCTCGGTTAAACTAACGGGAACAACTCCCGACATTGAAAAGACAACGACAGAAGTTTTGCTTCAAGGACGCTGGTTCACGGAAAGCGAAAATGATACAAAAGCCGATGTCGCAATGATCGGTCGGGCAGTCGTTGAAAGCTATTTTCCGTTTGGTTCGCCGGTCGGCGAAAAAATCGAGATTGGCGGTCGTGAATTCAAGGTGATCGGAGTATTAGAGAAAAAGGAACAACTTTTTGGCGGAGATGGCGGCAACGATTCTTCAAATATCATCTATATGCCGATGGGCGCAGCACTTCGTTTAAAACCGTATTCCGATGATCTTTTTATTCTGACGGTTGCAAAAAACGGGATGCTCGATGAGGCGAAAGATCAGGTTCAAGACCTTCTAAGAGTTCGCCGCCAAGTTCCGTTTGGTGAACCGAATAATTTTTCGATGGAAACTGCCGCCAGTATAATTGACCAATTCAAGTCAATCACACAAGGCGTTTTTCTGGCAATGGTTGTCATTTCATCGGTCGGTTTGATGATCGGCGGAATCGGAGTAATGAACATAATGCTCGTGTCAGTTACGGAAAGAACGAGGGAAATAGGCATCCGCAAAGCTCTCGGTGCAAAACAATCCGATATATTATTGCAATTTTTGGTTGAAGCCGCGACTCTGACTGGTCTTGGAGGTTTAATCGGTCTGGCAATCGGTTGGAGTTTAACGCTTTTGATTGCACTTGTTTTTCCATCTTACGTTCCGCTTTGGGCACCGATTTTGGGTTTCTTTGCCAGCGTCGGAATCGGTTTGGTTTTCGGCGTTTATCCGGCGTGGAAAGCCGCGCGGCTTGATCCGATTGAGGCTTTGAGATACGAATAAAATCGGAATGCGAACTTTAGTTCGCCAGTAAAAATCTTAAAATTTTCACCACTTTTGTTTTGCGTAACTGTTGTTTTATGACCGGCGAACTAAAGTTCGCGTTCCGTAGGAATTTATTGCCAGATGCGCGGCGGCAACTGCCGGAGGCAAAAGCGGTTTTATCAAATACGCTTTCGGTGCTACTTTATGAACTGTTTCCATAAAAGACTTGGTTAATAGTTTTTTTGCTTTGAAAATGCTTCCGACTTTAGCAATCGGAAATTCTTCATTTTCGAGTTTTAATTCTCGAATAACGGCATTTGCAGCAATTCCCAGTTCCTTTCCGGCTTTATTCATAATTTTAATGGCAACACAATCACCTTCTTTTGCTGCCTGCACGACAAATTTTGCAAAACCCGCGATTTTTAAATTATCAACTTGAGGTGCGTAAATTGCCAAAATTAAATCATCGGGTTTTCCCGCGCGAAAATATTCCATAGCCTTTTCAGTTAAAAGAGTTTGGCAGCTCCGATTATCCGACGCTTTAGCAATCGCCCGAAGTGCTTCGCGGGCAATTCCCGCACCACCCCCTTCGTCTCCGGCAAGTGGTCCCCAACCGCCGGCTGAAAATTTTTCGCCTTTTGCATTTTTACCAAGACAAATCGAACCCGTTCCCGCAATTACGACTAATCCCGCTTCATCTTTAACCGCACCGTAAAGAGCAATTTCCGCGTCCGTTAAAACTTCAACTAATTTAATTTTTAATGTCTGTGAAATACGTTCGTGGATTCTCAGACGCAAATCTTCGCGCCTGACTCCGGCTAAACCGAGCGTTGCGGCGTTTATATTTGCAGGAATTTGATTGATTTTGTCGCAAGCGATTGAAACGGCTTCCGAAATATTGGCGACGGCAGTTTCGATTCCGACGCGAACGGGATTTGACGCACCTGAAAGTCCTTCGGCGACGATTTTTTTTTCGTCGTTAATTATGACAACAAAGGTTTTTGTTCCTCCACCGTCAACACCTAAAAAAAGATTTTGATGTTGCTGTGCGCCTGTTTTTGTTTTTTTTCCGTCAGCCGAAACCATCGAAATCTGATAGACGAATTTCTAAATTTTGGTTATTATAGCAATACTCCTTTTATAATTAAAACTGAACGGTTTCGTCTTTGCCATAAATTTTGTTTATATTTTATGATTTTTCCTAATTCAGAAAAAAAACACTTCGGAATAGATGCGAGATAGCAGATGATAACTGATAGATTAAATCTCTTATCTATTATCTATCAGTTATCATCTGTTCCGAATGGTTTTTCTAAATTTTCTAATTTGCACAAGTCTGTAATTAAATTTACGCTTTCTTTTTTGCAAAATACCGAAATTATTTGGAAAATAGATAAAAGGAAACAAAAAGGAAACATAAATTTAAATGGAAATTAATCAACTAAAAACATTTGCCGTCGTCGTCGAATCAAAAACTTTTGAGCAAGCAGCGCGTCATTTGAATATCGCGGAAGAAGAAATTTCCAAACAGATCGGCGAACTTGAACAAGCGATCAATTTACAGCTTTTTATCAACACACCGCGCCGTGCAATCTTGACCGAAGCCGGCGAACAAATTATCGAAAATGTGCGGAAAATTCTGCGCGAATATAATGATTTAGAAAATAAAGTTGCGGAAATCACGGGAAATAATCAAGGTCGTTTGCGAATTGGTTCGGCATCCGCGATGTTTGCGACCGAGCAATTGCCCGAAATTTTGGAAAAATTAAAAGAATCTTTTGAAAACGCCGAAATAAACGTCAGTTCGGGAACAAGTCATATTTTAGTTGACCGAATTTTGCAAGGCGAAATTGATATTGCGTTTGTTTCCTTGCCCGTAGAAAATCTCGATGTCAAAACCGATCTTTTATTCAGCGATGAAATAATTGCAATTGCACATCCCGAACATTCGCTTTCAAAAGAAAAATTTGTCAGCGCGGCGACGCTTGCCGGAGAACATCTGATTTTGGGCGAAAAAGGCGGAAACACGCGGCGAATGATTGATGATTTCTTTGAAAAAGCGAATGTTAAACCGAATGTTGTAATGGAATTGTCGCGTCAGGAAGCAATTATCAAAATGGTCGAAAACGATATGGGAGTCGGGCTTGCCGGAGCGAAAAACGTCGCGCATCGAATCCGCGAGAAAAAATTAGTTTCGTGGTTTATCGAAGGCGCGGAAATTAAATGGAATCTCGGTTTGGCGAGTCTGCGCGGCGGTTACGTTTCGCCGATTGCGGAAGTATTCATAAAATTATGCCGCCAAAATTTCGCCGAAAAAGAAAAAACCTTTAAGGCGGAAAATAAAAATTGATAAAATAATCTCTTAGCTGGGAGCGCACGCATCCCTGCGTGCTGAGTGCGAAGCGCGAAAAAGCGATTGAAATTTAGGTGCGTGAAATCTAACGAAATTAGTTTGCTCGCGCAAACGGCACGCAAGGATGCGTGCGCTCCCGGCGAACGAATTTTCATAAATTTCTCTATAAATGAATAAATGAATAAATTTAAATTTGTAAAATCTTTTCAAATAATCTTATTTTTTGCCTTTTTACTTTTGCCTTTTGCCTTTGCAAACGCGCAAGGTTTGCCCGTTGTTGCGCCGAACGTCGTTGGAATGTCGGCGGAAAAGCTGAATCAGATTGACGGTTTGGTTGAAAAGGCGATTGCGGATAAAAATATGCCGGGAGCGGTCGTTCTTGTCGGACATAAAGGAAAAATCGTTTATCGCAAAGCGTTTGGCAATCGCGCACTTGTTCCGAATGTTGAAAAGATGACGGTTGACACGATTTTCGATCTTGCGTCATTGACCAAACCGATTGCGACGGCAACTTCCGTGATGATTTTGGTCGAACAAGGCAAAATTCGTCTGAGCGACACAATCGGCGATTTCATTCCCGAAGTTGAAGACAAAGACGTTAAAAAAGTTACGATTCAACAGCTTTTGACGCACACGAGCGGTTTTCGCCCCGATTTCGATCTGCGCGAAAAATGGACGGGACGCGAAGGAATGCTCGAAGCGTTGAAAAGAGAAAAACTCCGCAATCCGGCGGGATCGAAATTCGTTTATTCGGACATCGGTTTCATCGTGCTTGGCGAGATCGTTCAACGAGTTTCAAATTTACCTTTGAATGTATTCGCCAAAGGAGAATTTCTTACTTCATTAAAAATAACAGATACATTTTTTACTCCTTTATCTAACATAATTTTCGACAATTTATCCTCATTACCAAGTGGAAAAACCGCAAGTTTTTATGATGGTCAAAAAAATAGAGTTGCACCAACAGAAAATATAAAAGGTCAAAATAGTTATTTAGGAAGTAAGTTTGAAGGAGATGAAAAAACAGCGAATGTAATTTTAAGAGGCGAAGTTCACGATCCAACGGCTTTTCGGATGAACGGAGTTGCCGGACACGCCGGACTTTTTTCGACGGCGGATGATCTGGCGCGGTATTGTCAGATGATTTTGAACGGCGGAATTTTGGACGGCAAACGCATTTTGTCGGCAAACACGATTGCGCGAATGACCGCGCCGATTGTCATCAGCGAAACGGGCGAAACACGCGGACTCGGTTGGGATATGAACACATCGTTTTCGTCGAATCGCGGCGAACTTTTTCCGCTCGGCTCGTTCGGACACACGGGTTTTACGGGAACAAGCGTCTGGATTGACCGCGTTTCGCAGACTTTTGTTATTTTCCTCTCAAACCGCGTTCACCCCGACGGCAAAGGAAATGTCACAGACATTCGCGCCAAAGTTTCAACCGTCGTCGCGTCAGCCATCGAGGACACGCCGATTGAAGCATTTCGGCTCGCCGAAGATATTTATTCCGCCCAAGTCGCCGCGCAGATTGAAAAGTTCAAGGTTCAAAGTTCAAAGTTCAAAGTTGAGGAATCAAGCAATCAACAACGAACAACGAACAACGAACAACGAACGGTTTTTAATGGAATTGATGTTTTGGAAAAAACCAATTTCAAAGATTTAGAAGGTTTGAAAATTGGTTTAGTTACGAATCAAACGGGCAGAAACTTGAGCGGAAAACCGACGATTGATGTTTTGAAGGAAGCGAAAAACTTAACCCTCGTCGCGCTCTTTTCGCCCGAACACGGAATTCGCGGCGAATTGGATCAAGAAAAAATCACCGATTCAAAAGACGAAAAAACCGGACTTCCCGTTTATTCACTTTATGGCGAAACTCGAAGACCGAAACCCGAACAACTCCAAAATCTCGACGCAATTATTTACGACATTCAAGACATAGGCGCGAGATTTTACACTTATACGGCGACGCTCAAAAATGTCCTCGAAGAAGCGGCAAAAGCGAAAATCCCGGTTTATGTTTTAGATCGTCCGAATCCGATCAACGGAATTGATGTCGAAGGTTCGCTTGCCGACGAAGATAAACTTTCGTTCATTGCTGCTCACACAATTCCGGTTCGTTACGGTTTAACCATCGGTGAACTCGGAATGATGATGAATGCCGAACGCAAAATCGGCGCAAACTTAAAAGTTATAAGAATGGAAAATTGGTCGCGTTCGATGTGGTTTGACCAGACCAATCAAACTTGGATTAATCCTTCGCCGAATATGCGTTCGCTAACTGAAGCAACCTTTTATCCCGGAATCGGATTATTAGAAACGACGAATTTAAGCGTCGGACGCGGAACTGATACGCCGTTTGAAGTCATCGGCGCACCTTGGATTGACGGGCGAAAATTAGCAAACTACTTGAATGAAAAAAACCTGACTGGCATTCGATTTGTTCCGATTCGTTTTACGCCGAATGCTTCGGTTTTCAAAGGCGAAAATCTCGGTGGAATTAATTTAATTATTACCGACCGCGAAAAATTTAAATCGGTACGAACCGGAATAGAAATCGCCGTCGCTTTGCGAAAATTGTATCCGAACGATTGGAAAGTTGAAAAGTATAATAATTTGCTCGTTAATAGTGAAATTTTCGAGCAAATTAAACGCGGTGATGCGCCGGAAGAAATCGAACGTGCGTGGCAAAAAACTTTAGATGATTTTAACAAACGTCGAACTGCTTTTTTGTTATATAAATAAACGGAATTGATGGCGGAAAAATAATTTTTGTATTTACTTCAAAATACTAAATTTTCGCGCACGATTATTGCCTTAAAAAAATAAGATTTATAATTAAATCATAATCCATTTTACAAAATTTTTTATTACATACTTTATTTATTCGTTTTTTCGGATTTTAAGTATGATTTTGGAAGATCATCCATAACAAAAATTTGGAGATTTCTCCGAAAATCTAAATTTTTCTTATAGCTCGCAATTTTGTTTTTAATTTTTTGAAACGAGGAAAACCAATGAAAGTTAATTTTAGAAAGATTTTGTTACTGATGTTCATTGCCATTATCGGCAGTTTTGGCTTTAGTCATACAGCTTTAGCTCAAGAAGAAACATCAGCAACAATTACGGGACAAGTTACAGATTCGACGGGTGCAGCCATTACAAATGCTAAAATTGTCGTAACGAATACGGCAACCGGACAAGCCCGCACAATTCAAACCAACGGAGAGGGAAATTATTCTGTTTTTCCGCTGATTCCGGGCAACTACACAATCAGCGTCGAACAAGCCGGATTTAAAAAAACAGTCGTTAACACGACTCTTAATGCCAGAGATCGCCGCCCGATTGATATTGTTTTAGAAGTCGGCGAAACTTCGGTCGTCGTTAATGTTACGGACGAACCGCCGCTTTTGCAGGACAGTTCGACCGGACAATCACTGGTTTCCGGCAACCAAGTAACGGAACTGCCGCTCAATAATCGTAATTTTATTCGATTACTTGAAACACTTCCGGGCATCAGTTCGAGTTTGGATGACGAATCGAATTTCGGTTTGACCAGCCGCGCCGACATTTCAATCAACGGTTTGCGGCGCAATGCGGTCAATTATTTGGTTGATGGGGTTTCAAACACCGATGTCGGTTCAAATATTACTCTACTTTCGACACCGACAGTAGATTCTATTCAAGAATTTAAAGTTTTGTCATCCAATTTTACTGCTGAAATCGGACGTTCGGGTGGCGGCGCGGTTATCATTTCGACACGCGGCGGCGGCAACAAATTTCACGGCTCACTTTATGAATTTGCCCGTAACGATCATTTCAACGCTAACACATTTTTTAACAATCGCGTCGCACGTCGCGCCGACGGCTCGATTGTCGCCGACGTTCCGAAACTGCGCTACAACAATTTCGGCGGCACGATCAGCGGTCCGATTTATTTCCTGAATTTCGGTGATGGAGGTCCGGCAATTTATGACGGCAAAAATAAAACCTTCTTTTTCTTTTCCGAAGAGGTGCGCCGCATTCAGCGCGGAATTTCCGACGGAAGTGCATTAACACCGTCAGTCGCAGAACGCGCCGGAAACTTTTCCGCCCGTTTAGGTAATTTGATCTGCCGCAATGCGACGGGTGGATTCGTTACAAGCACTTCGGCGACAGCGTGTTCGACTGCCGGAACAAATCCGATTTCTGCTGTTGATACGGCGGGAAATACGATTTTAGTTCGTCAAAATCAAATTTTTAATCCGTTGACCAATCAGCCGTTTGCCAATAATACAATTTCGAGTAATCTGATTGATCCGCGGGCGCAAGGATTATTAGCCGCTTTTCCATTGCCAAATAACGGATTAAACGGATTTACTTTTTCGCCTGTCAACATAAACAATACGCGGCAGGAAGTTATTCGCATTGACCATAATTTTACGTCAAATCACAAAATTTTCGGACGATTTACGCAAGACACGAGCAACACGCAGGAAACTGCCGGTTTGTTTGCGGGCTCTGCTTTCCCGAATATTGCGACGACCGACACGAAAGTTCCGGGCAGAGTCTTTGCCGTTTCTTACACGGGTATCTTCGGAAACTCGCTGGTCAATGAATTTACCTATAATTATTCGACCAATACGATTAATTCGGCACTTATCGGACAAGGACGCAAATCAGACTATGCAAATGCCGGAAGTATTACCGAATTTTTCCCTGAAAATACAAACGGAATTATTCCGGTTATTACGACTCGCTTTTCAACTTTGCAAGCAACACAGGGTTACAGCATCGAATACGGCAACAGCACTTTCCGCGATAATTTAACTTACACACGCGGCAATCATATTTTTAAGATCGGCGGCGAAATTACTTACGAATTTAAAAACGAAAACCTCGGCGGTAATTCAAACGCCGGAAATTTCGGCTTTGCCAACGCACAAACGCAAGGCTTTATCGGCACGACGGCGATTACCGGAACAAGTATTACGACCGGCGATTCATTCGCTTCGTTTCTTCTCGGCAGAGCTAACAGCTATTCCGAATCACAACGCGACCCGCGTGTTCGATTCCGTTTCGGTCGCAATGAAGTTTATTTACAAGATACGTGGAAAGTGCGCCCGAATTTGACTTTGGATTTAGGCGTTCGTTATCAATATTATCGTCCGATCAAGGATGTTGATAATCTTCTCGTAACCTTTGATCCGACTCTTTATCGTCCGGTCAATCCGACGACGGATTGCGCCGCCGCGAATTGTAATTCGCTGATTACAGCGCGTGTTAATCCGCTCAACGGCATTGCCATCGCCGGAGTCAATTCACGTTTCGGCGACAGAATTGTTCCAAGCGACAAGAATAATTTCAGCCCGCGTGTCGGTTTAGCTTATCAACCGAATTTTGACAGCGGTTTGGGTAAATTCTTATTCGGAAGTTCGGGCAAATCTGTTATTCGCACAGGTTACGGTCTTTATTTCGATCAGGTTTTGGTCGGAATTTTTGAAAATGCGACATTTTTTACACCGCCTGTTAATGATTCCGTCGCATTCACCAGTACGGCAACCAATGTGATTACATTCTCGAATCCGAGTTCCGATCCGAATGCAATTCCGGGTCAACCGATTGTCGGCACAACTTTCCCAGCGCGTAATCTCGGAGTCGGCGGCGGAATCGCTCCCGATTTTGAAACACCCGAAACACAGGTTTGGTCGCTCGGCTTACAGCGTGAAATCTTCAAAAATGCCGTGATTGATATTTCTTACGTCGGAACAAAAGCCGACAAACTCGTTCGTCGCCGAAACATCAACTTTATAACACCGGCACGAGCAATCCTTGCCGGCGCAAATACCACGACTGCCGCCAATACGAATGCGTTTCGTCCATACATCGGATTTTCAAATATTTTGTATTACGAAACAAGTGCTATTTCGCGCTATCACGGATTTTTGTCATCGTTCAATTATCGTTTGCAAAAAGGTTTTACAATCACAATGGCTTATACCTTCAGCAAAACCCTGACCGATTCGACCAATGACCGCGATGCGGTTGACGATCCGCAGAATGCGTTTAATCTCGCACCGGAATATGCCGAAGCGAGAACTTCGCGTCCGCATATTTTCAGCGCAAGCTATGTTTATGAAATTCCGTTTTTCAGCAAATCACAAAATACTTTGGCACGTTTGCTGTTAGGCGGCTTTCAGGTTTCAGGAATTACGCAGATTGAATCAGGTGCGCCGGTTCCGCGTGTTACAGTTGCCAGCACAAACAATCTGACGAGAGGTTTGTATCCGAATGCCATCACCGATCCGAACGGCGGACTCGCCGGAACGATTGATCCGGCAACAGGTTTGCCGTTTATCTTCGATCCGACCGCATTAGAACCCGCAGCTAACGGACAATTCGGAAATCTCGGACGCGCCTTCGGACGACTTCCGGGACGTAACCAAACCAATCTTTCGTTGACAAAACAGTTCTATTTCAATTCGGAAAGAACGACATATTTGCAACTGCGTGTGGAAAGTTACAATCTTTTCAATCACACGCAATTTACAGCAATTAACACGACTTTGCCGACTGCCGGACCTTTAAGTAATACGACATTCGGCAGACCGACATCAACCCGTTTGCCGCGTGAATTTCAATTTGGGGCAAAGTTATACTTCTAAATTTCGGATTGAAAATAATTAAAAAAGCCCGTGTCATAAAAATTTGACGCGGGCTTTTTTAGATGGAACGCGAACTTATGGTATTTGAAAATATAATCCGATAATAAAAAGTCAAGTTTTAGCTAGGAGCGCACGCATCCCTGCGTGCCACGTCGTTTGCAAAACGGCGTGAAAGAGCCTCTGTTTGCTCAAATCTTTCATAAAGGCTAATGCTGTTTTCTTGCTATCGCACTCAGCACGCAGAGATGCGTGCTGAGTGCGAACAGGGATTTTATTTTTTGCCGGATTGTTCTCTATAAGACCATTAGTTCGCGTCACGCTGTTTTAAATAATTTTTTAATTGACTTTCGGAATAATCGGCGGGGCTTCCGAATCGCGTTTAGCATTTTGCAATTCTTGCGCTTTTTTGAGGGCAATTTTAGCTTCTTCGCGCTGTCCGTTTCTTTG
>JBBSAX010000100.1:0-16937 GCA_038251885.1 Pyrinomonadales bacterium
TTCGGCACGTTGCAGTTTCTCGAAAAAACTTCTACTATTTTCTTGACAAGGCAGCATAATTGGTTACTTTTCTGTTTCGCAAAACTATAAAAATAACTCTTTGCCGCCTTGTTTTCAATTTTTATGAGAAAGCCCTGTATATATTGTTAAAGGTTTATTTTTTAAGCCGAACAATTAAAGAACAAGGGAAGAAAAATTATTATGAATAACAACAAAAAAGAATCAATCGAGAAGCTGAACGAATTAATGAAGAGTATCAAAACCGCAATGTTGACAACAATTGACGGTGGCGTGCTACGTTCGCGCCCAATGGCGACGCAGGAAATTGATGAAATCGGTTTTATCTATTTTTTAACCGGCGCAACGACACATAAAGACGAGGAAATCAAAAAGGACAATCGTGTAAATGTTTCATACGCTGCGCCCGATGATAATACATACGTTTCGGTTTCGGGAACGGGCGAAATCTACCACGATCAGACGAAAATAGACGAACTCTGGAGTCCTTTTTACAAAGCGTGGTTTCCCGAAGGCAAGGAAGACCCGAACATTCGAGTTCTGAAAGTAAGCATCGAACAAGCCGAATACTGGGATTCGCCTTCCAGCACATTCGTCCAAGCCGCCGGATTCTTAAAGGCTTTAGTAACCGGAAAACAAGCCGACGGCGGCGAAAATGAGAAGATCAATTTGTAATTTTCCCAGTAGAAAATAAAACGAGAAAAATGGATAATAAAGCGAATGCTTTATTATCCATTTTTTGTTTCGGAGAAAAAAAAGTGAAAAGATATTTTCTAACTATTTTTGCGCTGACTATTTTCTGCTCGTCAATATTCGCACAAGAATATAAAACTACGGTCATAAAAGCATTTTTGATAAAGAATGCGACAATTATTGCCGGCACGGGTCGCGCCGGATTTCGCGGCGATGTGCGGATAAAAAATGGAAAGATCGTCAAAATCGGCAGTATAAAAATTTCTGCAAAGGACGAAGTAATTAACGCCGACGGAAAAATTCTCGCTCCCGGATTTATTGATATTCATAATCATTCTGAATCGGGACTTTTAACGGAAGGAATTGCGACGAATCAGGTTTCGCAGGGAATTACGACTATAATGGTCGGTCCCGATGGCGGTTCACCGTTTCCGATTGCGGATTATTTAAATAATCTTTCGGGAAAGATCGCGCCGAATGTCGGTGCATTTATCGGTCACGCCGCTTTGCGCGAACAGGTGATGAACGGCGATTACAAACGCGAAGCGACCGTCGAAGAGATCGAAAAAATGTCCGCGCTTCTCGAACAATCAATGAAAGAAGGCGCGTTCGGACTGTCGAGTGGGCTTGAATACGATGTCGGTTTTTCAGCTTCGACCGAAGAACTGATCGCACTTGCAAAGGTCGCGGCAAAATACAAAGGGATTTATATGACACATATGCGCGACGAGGAAGAAGGCTTGCTCGACGCGATTCGTGAAGCGATTCGCATTGGGCGGGAATCGAAAATTCCAGTTCAGATTTCGCATATAAAAGCCGGAAATCGCAATGTTTGGGGAAAATCTGTTGAAGCAATTGCCTTAATTGAAAGCGAAAAGAAAAACGGTCTGGACATCACGGTGGACGCTTATCCATACACGGCTTGGGCTTCGACGATCACGGTTTTAGTTCCTTCGAGAAAACACGAAGACAAAACGGAAATCGAAAAAGGTTTGAGCAATGTCGGCGGCGCGGACAAGGTTTTAATTACAAGTTGCGCGGCGCATCGTGATTATGAAGGCAAAACTCTGGAAGAAATCGCCAAAGCGCAAAATGTTTCGCCCGCTGATATTTATATCAAAATCGTCAAAGACGGCGGTGCAGGCGTAGTTTGCAATTCGATGAACGAAGCGGACGTGAAAAACTTTTACACTCAATCTTGGGTAATGGTTTCGAGCGACGGCGGAATCGGCAGCCGACATCCGCGCGGCACCGGAACTTTTACCAGAGTTCTCGGACGCTTCGTGCGCGAAAATAATTGGTTTTCGCTTGAAGAAGCAATCCGCAAAATGTCTGCATTTCCGGCGCAGCGTCTTGGTTTGAAAGATCGTGGTTTAATCAAAAAAGGAATGAAGGCAGATTTGGTTTTACTTGATAAAAACAAAGTGATTGACCGTGCAAATTTTGCCGAACCGCAAAATTTGTCGGAAGGAATCGAAATCGTTTTTGTCAACGGCGTAAAAGTTTGGGAAAATAAAAAAGTTACGGGAAACTTGCCCGGAATGATCTTGCGAAGAAAATGATCCTTCACAAACGAAATTATGAAAATTGCAAAAATCGTTAAATCAAACTCGCATATAGATTATGTCGGGCGCGTAATTGATTCTTTGGACGCGGAAAATCCGCCGTCTGATGAAGATTACGGGTTTGCACAATTTGTCTCTTTGCCTTTGGAAAATGAAGAAATAATAGGTGTAATTTATAATTCGATGCTCGTCAATCCTGAATATGCGAGTTACGGACCACGACTTTCGCCCAAGCCTGAACTCGGAAATTTCAGTCCCGATTATATTAATGAACAAGGGTTTTTGATCGGAATTTTATTGCTCGGAACACTCGATAAGACGGGAAAAATTTCACACGGTGTACCGCGAAAGGTCGTTCCGCCGGGACAGGAAGTTTTTAGTATTAAATCTGACGAAATCAAAAAATTTCACACGGATGAAAATGACTGTCTGCAAATTCATTATTACTCTCAAGTCGTTGCACACGCAGGACTTTTTGCTGTTCCTTTGCTTGAAGCAATTATTGATCAACTGACATTAGATTGCCGCGACGAAGATAAAAAGCGTCTCGGAGTTTTAAAACAAACGCTGGCTTGGCAACGCGCATTCGGCGGAATGCGTCTATAAGTTTAGATTACCAAATCTCCAAATTAAAAAATTAAAATTATGAAAAAGATATTGTTTGTGTTTGCGTTAAGTCTGTCGTTTTTAACGATTGCGATTTCTGCTCAACCGCGTCCCGTAGATAAAAATGCGGATGACAAAGTAATTCCACCTGCGCCGGCTTCTTTTGAAGCAAAATACGAAGGCGGAATGCTCGGTTATGATGATAGAGAAAAAGGCACGCTCAAATTTGATGATGTAAATGAGCGAATCGTTTTTTATGGCAAAGATAATAAGGAAGTTTTTGCCATCGCTTATGATGCAATGTTGGCGATTTCACCACAATCACAATCAGTGCGTTCGACGGCGGGAACCGTCATCAGTGCGATTCCGATTTTGGGCGCAGGAATTGCCGGCGGATTTATCAAGGAAAAAAGACGTTATCTGGTTATTCAATACTCGGATGCTGATGTTGATATTCGCGGCGTGACAAATTTCAAGATAGAAAACAAAGATTTGCTTGATTCGGTCATAAAAACTTTGGGTGAAAAAGCCGAACTTAAAAAACGCGGCGATGCTTATTATCGAACGAGAAAAACCGCCGCTGATGACAGTGATATTTAGCGCAAATCGCCGAAATTGTGTTGCAAAAGACTCACAATCGAAATCGCGGCGGTTTCTGCACGAAGAATTCTGCCGCCTAAAGTTATAATTTGAAAGTTGTTTTGTATTGCCAATCTAATTTCCGAATCTTCCCAACCGCCTTCAGAACCAATAACGGCGGTTATTTTTTTGTTCGACTTCATATTTGCAAAATTTTCGCCGTTTCTTTCGGAAAACAAAAAAAAGGCTTCATCTATCAAAGATTTGGAAATTGAATCTTTCATAAAACTTTCAAAATCAGAGGGTTTATTTATTTTCATTAATTTCGCCCGACCGCACTGTTTTGAAGATTCAATCACGATCTTTTCCCATCGTTCATTTTTTTTAGCCGAATCTTTTAATTTTACATCGCAGCGTTTTGTAATAATCGGCATAAAATTTGTAACGCCGAGTTCGACCGCTTTTTGAATGACCAGATCGAATTTTTCGCCTTTCAAAATGGCGACTGCCAAAGTTAATTCTAAATCGGATTCGGGCGCAGACGGCAAAACTTTGTTGAGAACTTTCAGCCGAGTTCCCTTCTTTTCGATTCTTTCGATTCCGCAGAGAAACTCATTCCCAATGCCGTCAAAAACTTGAACTTCCGCACCTTCCACCAAACGCAAAACGCTTCTCAAATGTCGGGATTGTTCAGAATCCAAAACTATTTGTTTTTCGTCAAAATTTTCAGTTGGAGCATAAAATCGGCGCATATTTTGATTGGCAGTAAACAGTTGTAGTTGATATTTTTAAGGTTCTGATGTTTCGAACCTTTCCTTAAAATCCTTTGACTTTTGCCGTAATTGAACCCAACTTTCAAAGACTTCGGGCGATTGCAGCCAGAGCGTGAACCATTCGGCGATCTCTGCTTTTTCGGTGCGTTTTTGTTGTTCGACTTTCGGATTTTTTGAGATCATCAACGCACGATTTTTACCTTTGACCGCTGTTTCTTTGACAAGACGTAAACCTTCTTTATCATTTTCCTGCACGAATTTTTTCCTCAAATTTTCGAGTTTGCGAATCGAAACGAGAGTTTGCACAAGATCGGAAAATTTCAAAATGTTGCGAAACATCGGCGCGTAGGGCGATTCAAGCCGTCTTTCGACATCGAGTTTCATAATTTCCGAATGCCGAAGTTCCGCGCCTTCGTCTGCCAGAAGCCGCGCAAAAATCATCGGGCTTTCGACCGCATTCGTGCCGTATTTTTCGCGCACAGCGTCTTCAATCGCCATTATTTCTTTTGCGCCGACGCTTTCGCAATCGAGTTTTTCCCAAACTTCGATAATCAAGTCAGTTTTCGTTCGTGCTTGCCACATTTTGTTTAAGTGAGAAGTAAAAAGTGAAAAGTGAAAAGTTATAAAACAGATTGAAATTTCTCATTTCTCACCTCGCAATTTTTACTTTTGAAATTAATTCCGTTGACGAATGATCCTTCGGATCGCCGACGATGGCAACTCGTCCGCCATATTCTTTAACAATTTCGCGTTCGGGAACGGTTTCGGCTGTGTAATCCGTCCCTTTCGCGTGAAAATCGGGGCGAATGGTGCGAATTAATTCTTCGACGGTCGGTTCTTGAAAGATCGTGACATAATCAACAAATCCGAGAGCCGAAATGATTTCGGCACGTTCGTTTTCCGGCATAAACGGACGCTTTTCACCTTTTAAATTTTTCACCTGTTTGTCGGAATTTATACCGACAATCAAAATGCCGCCCAAATTTTTCGCGCCGGCTAAATACCGAATATGCCCGACGTGAAAAAGATCAAAACAGCCGTTTGCCAGAATGATTTTTCTACCTTCGCGGCGTTCGATAGCAACCCGCGCGACAAGCCGCGTGCGTTCTAAAATCGGGGCAAAATTATTTGATAAATAATTCATAAATTTAATAACGATGGACGGAACGCGAACTTTAGTTCGCAAGTAACGGGCGAACTAAAGTTCGCGTTCCATTGATTTTAACAATTCCGCTAAACTTGCCGAAGCCGTTCCTTTTTTCATCACGACAATTCCGCCCGCGTGATTAGCTACTTTTGCCGCATCAGAAAAGGTCAAACCGGAAGCCAAACCGAGCGCATAAGCGGCGATAACCGTGTCGCCCGCGCCGGTTACGTCAATCGGTTCTTTTGCGCCGACGGCATCGAAATATATAGGCTTTTTTCTCTTTTCTACCAGCAACATTCCTTTGTTTCCGAGAGTTACGAGTAAAGATTTGTAGTTTAATTTTTTGCAAAGTTTGGTGCAGTTTTCTTCGGTCAAATCTTTTCCTAAAAGTTGTTCGACCTCTTCCTTGTTCGGCGTTGCACTCGTTGCGTTCGGAAAATTTTCCAAACGAAAACGCGAATCAACGAGTAATGGAATTTGTTTTTCTGTAGTAATCTCTCCGGCAAGATCGGCAATTTTATCATTTGCTACGCCGTAATTGTAGTCGGAAATAATTATTGCATCCGCCTTTTCGGCGGCTGAAATTAAATTTTTCTTTAATTTTTCGTGTAATTTGGGGCTTATCTCATTTTGATTTTCGTAATCAATCCGAATAACCTGCTGGCGCGGCGCGTAATGCTGTCCGGCTAAAACGCGCACTTTTGTCGTTGTTTGAAACTCTTTTGACTGAACGATAAATTGACAATCAACCGAAGATTTGTCCAGAACATTGAGAAGATTTTCTCCGTTCCGGTCGTCGCCGACGAATCCGACAAGAACTGCATTTCCGCCGAGCGAGGCAACATTGACCGCCGCATTTGCCGCGCCTCCGGCGAGCGTTTCGGTTTCATCGTGGCGCAAAATAAAGACCGGAGCTTCGCGCGAAACGCGGTTGATCGTGCCGCGTAAAAATTGGTCGGCAACCAAATCGCCAACGACAATAATTTTTTTACCTGCAAATTTTTTTTGAATAATTTCGGAAAGATTAGCCATTAATAATTAAATAAACAAAAAGGTTGAAGACGATTGCTGTCTTCAACCTTTTTGCTTTGACCATTTAACAAAAATTAGTGAGTATCGTAGCTGGCAATCGGAAAGTCGCTTGCCGCTCCCCATGGCGTAACACTAAGCGCACCGTTGCCGGAACTCGGTAAAACATAAAACCTTCCGTCACTATCACGCCAGACTGCAATGTCCGTTTTGCCGTCGCCGTCATAGTCATTCTGAACATTCAAATCCGTCGCCGTATTTCCGAAAGTGTATGCAATAAATCCGGCGGTGCTTCTCTGAATATACCAGACGAGATTGGTTGTTCCTTCACGAACAACTGCAATATCGGTTTTGCCGTCGCCGTCATAGTCGCCCGGAACGACCATATCATTACTTAGACCGAATGATGAGATAGTAAATCCGCTGTCGCTGCTTCTTTGAATAAAGAAGGTTGCCTGATCGTTAGCAGTTGCACCCGGTCTTTGGACGGCATAATCAAATTTTCCGTCGCCGTCGTAATCGCCCGGAGCGACAAAATCAGTCGTAACGCCAAATTGATAGGCGGAGAAACTGCCGGTCATACTTCTCAAAACATACCAGATCATTGCACCATTAGTGCGGCGGACAACCGCTAAATCGGTTTTACCGTCGCCGTCATAATCTCTGGCAACAGGTTCATCGCCGGTAATACCGAAAGCGATTGCTGTAAAAGTATTGTTAGAACTGTTCAAGCGATACCAGACTCCGTCCGTATCACGCCAAACTGAGATGTCGCCTTTGTTGTCACCGTCATAATCTCCGGGCGTAGGATAGTCTGAATTTGCCAATCCGAATGTTTGAATTGTAAAACCACCGCCGCTTTTCAGATAATACCAAGCATTATTACTCGGGCGAAAAACTGAAAAATCAGCTTTTCCGTCATTGTCAATGTCCAATGCTTTACGCAAACTGATTTGGGCAAATGCCGAAATCGCTAATAGTAAAATAAAAGCAAACATTACGCTAAATTTGCCGCTCTTGGTCAAAATATTTTTCATTTTTTAATCCTTCTTTTTTGAAATTTCTTTAAGGTTATTTTGGCAAATTTACGCCAATTAAATATAGATGTCAATGATACAACTTACACGAGTTTAAATGCAAGAAGTTATTGCAAAAAATCTTTATTTTGTTCACTGAAAAAACTTAGATTTTAGCCCTGAATTCAAAACTTTAGACGCACCAATGATACAAAAAGTTCGATAATGTCAAAAAAAATTTAAAACTTTATTGACTGCCAAGTAAATTACCGGGAATTTTCATATCCGAATTGCCCCAACCGAAAGCCGAATATCCCGATAAAGCGGAATAAATATAAAAAATTCCCGATTGATTTGCCGTCTGATTCAGTCGCCAAACCGAAAAATCAGCGCGTCCGTCGCCATCATAATCGCCCGGTGTCGGTAAATCGCCCGAAGTTCCGAACTGGAAAGTGTTGTAACTTGAGTCTGAACTCTTTAAATAATGCCAAACTCCGGTCGTTTCGCGCCAGACGGCAATATCTGTTTTGCCATCGCCGTCGTAATCTGCCGGAACAATTCTATCGGTTGTCGAAATCCCGAACGGCGCGGCAATTAAACCATTATCTAAACTTCTAAGAACATAAAAAGTATTTGCAGGCGAATCGGATGCCGGACGATAAACGGCTAAATCGGCTTTGCCGTCGCCGTCGTAATCTCCGCGCAAAGGTTTGTCGGTTTCATTACCAAACTGTTGGATACGAAAACCTCCCGTTGAAAGCGCGATATACCAAACCAATTTGCCGTTTTGTCGGCGCGTAACGGCAAAATCAGTTTTTGAATCACCGTCGAAATCTTGAGAAATCAGCGGATTATCGCCTGAAGATCCGAATTGAAAAATTTGAAAGGTATTTGCCGAACTATTCAAAACATAAAACACTCCGGTCGAATTTCGCCAAACGGCAATGTCGCTTTTGCCGTCGCCGTCAAAATCGTTTGAAACCGGAATATCATCAGCGAAAACACCGAAATTTGTTGCGGAATAACCCGTAACACTTCGGTAATTATGCCAGAGCATTCCGCCGTTCGTATTTTGTATCGCGGAAAAATCGGTTCGTCCGTCCCCGTCAAAATCCAAAAGCGGTTTCCTTGCAAGAAATGGCGTTCCTTGAACAATCGTAAAAGTTTGATCGCCGATTGAAATTGTGCCGGTGCGCTGTACATCGGGGAGATTATTTGCTTGAACCGTAAAAGCTACCGTCGAGTTTGCGCTTCCGACGTTTGCCGAATTTACAACAATCCAATTTACATTACTTCTTACCGAGTAATCACAATTTGTTGCTGCCGTTACATTTACACTGCCGTTTGCGCCGGAAGAAGTAACTTGAATACTTTGCGCGGAAAGATTGAAATTGCAAACCGTTTGATTTTGCAGAGCGTTTGCCACATTTATTCTGCCGCCGGTTTTTACAATTCCGTTCCATTGCGGCAATGCGTCAACCGTGTTCATCAAAGTTGCTTTGAGCGATGCGGCAGTGAGATTTGGATTGTAGGAAGAAAGTAAAGCCGCTGCGCCCGCCGTGTGCGGACTTGCCATCGAAGTTCCGCTTAAATTTCCGTAATTTGAAGAATTTATAACAGTACTCAAAATTCCCGAACCCGGCGCGGCAACGTCAACGCTCGTCGTGCCGAAATTTGAAAAACCCGATTTTGCGTCCGTCGAAGTCGAAGCCGCCGCCGTTAAAACGCTCGGACTCGTATAACTTGCCGGAAAAGCCGGATTCGTTTCGATGTTTCGTGAATCATTGCCCGCCGCAAAAACATTCAAAACATTTGCGTTTCCAAGCGCATCGAGCGCGTCCTTCGTCGCCTGATCGTAACCGCACGCTTCGTCGCAACCGCTGTAACTGTTGTTCGTCACGCGAATGTTCACACCGCGTTCCTTCATAATTCGCACGTAATTATAAGCGTTTATCAACATTGCCGAAGTCGTTCCGAATCCGGTTGAATTATAGATTTTGATTGCCATAATCCGCACATTCCAATTTACACCGACCACACCGAGCGAATTATTGCCGGTCGCTCCAATTGTTCCCGAAACGTGCGTTCCGTGTCCGTTTTCATCCATCGGATTGGCATCATTGGAAAAGAAATCGTAGCCGTAAAAATCATCTATAAAACCGTTTCCGTCGTCGTCAATTCCATTACCATTTATTTCGCCCGAATTTGTCCACATATTTGCCGCTAAGTCTTCGTGCGTGTATTTAACTCCGGTGTCAATTACGGCAACGACTGTATTCGCGCTTCCTGTCGTCAAATCCCAAGCGGCGGGTGCGGAAATCTTCTGCATTCCGTAAAGTTCCGAAAACCGTGTGTCATTCGGCGTTGCGGCAAGATGATAATAATAATTCGGCTGAACCGCTTCGATTTCCACAGCTTTTTGATAAATTGAAACGGCATCCTCGACCGATAAGCTTTCAGGAAGTTTCACTCTCTGCCATTTGAGCGCAGGAAATTCCTCTAAAACTGTCGCGCCGACTTGTGTATTTAACAAAGAAGCGGCGGCGGAAGCAGTTCCGTTTTTATATTTAACAAGTAACTCGCCTTTAGCAAAGTTTTCCGCAAAAATACTATGTGCGGAGAAAACGAATACGAATAAAGCAAAACAAATAAATCTCATCTTCGGCATAAAAATAAACCTCGCAAGAAAAAACAATTTACGAAAACAAACTGTTTGTTGACCCAACTTGAATTTTTGATAAATTAAAGACAACGAAATTTTGTAGATTATATTGTAAAAAAGTTTGTGAGTATAGTTTTGAGAGAAAGTAAGGAAAATAATGGGGCGGCTAGAGGAGCTCGAATCCTCGACCTCTTGAACCACAATCAAGCGTTCTAACCAACTGAACTATAGCCGCCATATAGATCTTTATATATTAAATTAAAAGATCAATCGAAGTTTTCAATTATTACAATAATCTTATCTTTTGTTCAAGCAACCAGCCTAATTTTTTCTAAAATTTTAAGATTAATATTTTCTACAAGCTGTAAAATAATTAAAAGCAGACGTTTCAAATCAATGAAACGTCTGCTTTTAATTATAAAATAAAAGTTTTTATTATTTGCGTTTTCGTTTATTGACAACGCTGACCATTACCTTTTTGCGTCCGAAGCGTTTTGCTTCCGAACAACTCGGCATCCAAATGTCTAAAATACGACCTCTGACTGCTCCGCCGGTATCGGCAACCGTGTAAGTTCCCGAATAAGAACCCGCTTCAATTTCGATGCGTGTTCCGAGCGGAAAGATTCTAGTATCAGCGGCGACGATTCCCCGTCTGACGCTCGAACCGTTGGCGGTTCTTCCTTTTAAGCAATACGCGGTTGCTTTGAATGATTTTGCTGCTAAATTATTATTTTCCTCTTCTGATTTTACCGGATCATCTGTTAATTTTGCTTTTAATTCCGGTGTGTATAATTTTTGGGTTAATGGACTATCTTGTTGTAAAATTTGCTGTATATTAAGTTGTGTATTACGCGAATCATTCGCTATAACGAGAGCCGCTTCGACGGTCGGTTGAAAATAGAACATTGTCATTATCAACGCGAAAAGTCCGAAGAATAAGCTTCCTCTAGCTATGTATTTCATTATCAAATATGCTCCTTGGTTTTTGCTTTTTATAATTAGTCATTTTGATTTTGTGTTAAATTTATATTTAGTAATTTTTGGTTTTTTATTGATTTTTTATAGTTAAATAATGACTAACCCGAACAAATAAGGCGTTTTCCTTATTTGTCCTTCTAAAAAACTTTTTGATACTATCACTTCAAAACGCAACTTGTCTAGTCAAAGAAAAAGTGGAAAAGTCTAGTTCAAGAAATATTTCACAATCTCAAAAGACACAAACATAACTTTAGATTAGACTTAAACTAACTAATTTCGTATATTTCAAACGGCAAAAAAACTTAACTTGGAGAACAATTTCTATGCAGGAAAAACGACTTGGATCGCGTTATGTTATATCATTTCCGATTCGTCTGAAATGGAAAGATGAAGACGGAAACGAAGTAGTTCAGGAAGGTTTGACGGAAAATGTCGGACCTCACGGAACTCTGGTATTTCTGCCGAGAGTTCTGCCTCCGGTCGGAAGCAAATTGAATCTGACAATAACCGAAAATGCCGATGATGAAGTCAGCGTAACCGTGCAAGTTATTAGAGTTGAACGAAATCCCGCGCATCCGCAAGCCGCTCTGCAATTGGTTGATTCATTAAGACTCTGGAAAAAAAAGGTCTTTGAATACGCTGGAGAAATCATCGCCAACGAAAAACCCGAAGAATGGGAAGATTGGAACTGAAATAATTGTGAATTATGAATGGTGAATTATTAATTAAAAAATTCACCATTCATAATTCACAATTCACAATTATTTATGAAAATTCTTGTTTTAGGCGCAGGACGAATGGGACACGGCGCGGTTTATGATTTGGTACATAATTCGCCGGATGTCGAATCAGTTACGGTTGCCGATTTTCATCTGAAAAACGCCGAAGATGTCGCTCAAAGAGTCGGAACAGACAAAATATCTGCGAAGAAAATTGACGCTTCAAATTATGAAGCAGTCGCCGAACTGATGCGCGAACACGATTCGGCAATTTCTTGTGTAAATTATTGGTATAACGTCGAACTGTCAAAAGCCGCAATTGAAACGAAAACGAATTTCTGCGATCTCGGCGGAAATAATTACGTCGTTGATGAACAACTTGCTCTTGACGAACAGGCGAAAGTTGCCGGAATAAACATCATTCCCGATTGCGGACTCGCGCCCGGAATGGTTTCGATTCTGGCGATGCACGGCGCAATAAACTTTGACGAAATAGAAGAAATTCACATCAGAGTCGGCGGTCTGCCGCAAAATCCGAAACCGCCGCTCCAATATCAACTGGTTTTCTCGGTTGAAGGTTTAATCAACGAATACATCGAAACTGCCCGCGTTATTCGCAACGGAAAAATCGCCGAAGTCGAATCAATGACCGAACTCGAAAGTCTTTCGTTTGAAAACTTTCCCGCGCTCGAAGCGTTTCAAACTTCCGGCGGAACTTCGACATTGCCTGACACATTTTTGGGGAAAATCAAAGAATTAGACTACAAAACAATTCGCTATGCCGGACATTGCGAGAAATTCAAAACGATGATTGATCTCGGACTTTGTTCGAGCGAAGAAATAGTTGCGGATTTTGTCAAAGTCAATCCGCGCAAAGTTTTCGGCGAACTTCTTCAAAAAAATCTTCCGGCAGATGAACCCGATTACGTTTTAATTCGTTTAGAATTTGTCGGCAGAAAAGATGGTGCAACGAAAAAATTGCGTTACGACATCTTTGATAAATTTGACGAGGAAACAAACTTGAGCGCAATGATGCGAACAACGGCTTTTCCGGCTTCGATCATCGCGCAAATGTCGGCACGCGGCGAAGTGAAATTGCGCGGCGCAACTCCGCAAGAATTGGCGATTGATTCCGAAAAATTCGTCGCGGAACTTAGGAAAAGAAATATCAATATAAGCGAATCATAAAACTCATTTTTTTCAAACGACCTGAGAAGCTGATTTAAAACTCAAAAAGACTAGGGAAAAGCAACGAACTATTCACTTTTAACTATTAACTGTTCACTAATTTTTCATAGTAAAATCGGCATTTTCCGTCAAATAGTTAATAGTGAACAATTGATAGTGAATAGTTTTGTCATTAAATTTCCAAAATCCGAGTGTTGAAACAGCTTATAAGACCAAAAAAGAATTATGAAACGCTTTTTACAAATTTTATTAATATTTCTCGCCCTCGCATTGGTTGGCATTCTCTTACTTGGACTGGTCAATAAATATGTTCAATCCTCTGTTTCAGGAAAATTAGAAACTTCGATAACAGAAATCCCGGTTGAAGAACCGCCGCGTATTGCGATTGTTTTCGGCGCAAGAGTTTGGGACAACAATCGGCTTTCCGACGCGCTTTATGACCGTGTTTTAACCGCCGTCGAACTTTACCGCGCCGGACGAGTCAAGAAACTTTTGATGAGCGGCGATAATCCTTCGGCAGATTACGACGAACCGACCGCGATGAAGGAAGAAGCCGTAAAACTCGGCGTTCCGGCGGAAGATATTGTTCTAGATTTTGCCGGACGCAGAACTTACGACACATGTTACCGCGCCAAAGAAGTTTTTGAAATCAAAAAAGCAATTCTCGTTACGCAGGAATTTCACCAAGCGCGGTCGCTCTATCTTTGCAATAATTTAGGCGTTGACAGCATCGGAATTGCCGCGAATCGCCGGAAATATTTAAATGAAGATAACTGGGCAGTGCGCGAATTTTTCGCCGTTTCGAGCGCGTGGTTTGAAATAAATTTTCTGCCTTTTGAACCGATCAGAGGAGAAAAAGAACCGATTCAGCAATAAGATTTTAGTTAGACACGAATGAACGCAGAGAAAACGGATTTGCGCGGATTTTCTTAAAATGATTCAATAAAATTATTATCTGCGAATATCTGAATACTCAGCGTTCATTCGCGTCTAAATGTTTTTATATGAAAATCTCCGAATTCGATTTTGAGTTACCCGAAAATTTGATCGCACAAAATCCTCTTGAAAAACGTGCCGATTCGAGAATGATTGTTGCAAATCGGGCTGAAAAAACCTTAAATGACAGACACTTTTACGATTTTCCCGATTTTTTGCGCGAAGATGATTTGATCGTTTTGAATAACACAAAAGTTTTTCCGGCACGAGTTTTCGGAAAAAGCGAAACCGGCGCGAAGATCGAACTTTTTCTTGTCAGAGAAACCGAAAATCAAATCTGGGAAACTCTGGCGCGTCCGGCGCGGCGTTTGAAAAATGGAAAGAAAATCTTTTTTAATGAAAATCTTTCGGCGGAAGTTTTAGACAAAAACGAAGAAGGCAGAGTTTTTGTCAAATTTGAATCAAACGGCGATTTTAATCAAATTTTAGACGAAATCGGACAAACGCCTCTGCCGCCGTATATCAAACGCGAAGATACCAATTTAGACAAAGATCGCGAGCGTTACCAAACAGTTTTTGCCAAATTGCGTGGAGCAATCGCTGCGCCGACCGCCGGACTTCATTTCACGCCGCAGATTTTGGATGAAATAAAAAACCGCGGTATTTCAATCACGGAGATTACGCTTCACGTCGGTTATGGAACTTTTGAACCTGTTCGTGTCGAAGATTTATCGGAACACAAAGTTATGCCCGAAAGATGCGAAATTTCCGAAGAAACGGCGGAAATTCTAAATAAAGCAAAAGCCGAAAACAGAAGAATTATCGCCATTGGAACAACGACGACGCGAGCCTTAGAATCTTCAATCAATCAAGCCAGAAAAATCGTTGCGGCAAATTTTTCGGCGGATTTAACGATTACGCCGGGTTATAAATTCAAAATAATCGGCGGACTTTTAACAAATTTTCATTTACCGCAATCTTCTTTGCTCGTTTTAGTTTCGACCTTTGGCGGTTATGACTTTATAATGAATACTTATAGACACGCGGTTGAATCTCGGTATCGTTTCTACAGCTACGGCGATTGTATGTTGATAGTCTAGGAAGTCTTGAAAGTCAGGGAAGTCTTGAAAGTAAAAAAAGACTTTCCGACTTCCAAGACTTCCCTGACTTCCTAGACTCAAAAATATGGCAGTTTTTCAGAAAATTCGTGAATTTTTCGTCCCGCCCGAATATGTTGAGGCGGAAGTAATTGTTCCTGCGCCGATGACGAACTACATAATTCGACCTTTGACCGAAAAACAACTCAAAGAAGTATTGAAATTAAATTTGCGCTGTTTTAAAGCGGGCGAAAATTATACAAAATACACTTTTGCCTATTTGCTTTCCGAACCAAATACTTTGAGCTATCGAATCGTTACGCCGAACGACAATATGGTCGGTTTTATCTTTATAATGACGCACGAAAACGGTGCGGGACATATTACGACAATCGGAATTTCACCCGAACACCGGCGGCGCGGTTTAGGCGTGAGAATTCTTAAACACACTGAAAATGCTCTGCAAAAACGAAACCTGAGTATGATATCTCTCGAAGTCCGCGTCAGCAATATCGCCGCACAAAATCTCTATCGCAGTTTAGGATATTCAATAGTTCAAAGGCTTAAAGAATATTACAACAACGGCGAAGACGGTTTTTTAATGGTCAAATCTATTTAAACGGAAAACGGAAAATGGAGAGTGGAAAATTTAGTACGAAAAACAAGAAAGTTGTATTATTGAAAACAGACACTTTCCACTTTCCATTTTCCATTATCCATTACCCGAAAATTTATCCAATAACCAATACGCGAATTACAAATCTTTCACACGCTGAACAGGTAAAAATTTTGATCGAAGGCGGCGTGAAGTTAATTCAACTGCGCGAAAAATTTCTTTCGCCGAAGGAATTTTTTGCTCAAGCCGAAGAAGCTATAAAAATTGCCCGAAAGTATGATGTAAAAATAATTATCAACGACCGCGTTGATATTGCGCTTGCCTTAAAAGCCGACGGCGTTCATCTCGGACAAGACGATTTGCCACCCGAAATGGCGCGAAAAATCTTAGGAAAAAAAGCGATAATCGGTTTTTCGACGCACAATGTCGAACAAGCGATTGAAGCCGTAAAACTTCCGGTTGATTACATCGCTATCGGTCCCGTTTTTACGACAAAAACCAAAGAAAATCCCGACGAAATAGTTGGAACCGAAGGCGTAAAAGAAGTTCGTCAAGCAATCGGAGATTTCCCGCTAGTTGCCATCGGCGGAATAAATTTGGACAATTTTCAGAAAGTTTTTGAGAGCGGCGCAGACTCTCTGGCAATCATCAGCGAGATTCTTTCTCCACCTGAAAAAATAATCGAAAAACTTCGAGAATTTTCTAACTAATAACAAGATTGCAAAAAATTGTTTATCAAAGTTAAAAATTAACTTGCGTTTTTTGTATGAAATGCGTAAGAATGTAAATGCCGAACAATTCGTTGCGGTAATTTTTTTTTAACGCTCAAATCTTTTTCCTACCTTTTCAAAATTTCTTTGGGAGTCGAATCTAACCAATGAGTTTGCTAGACGTTGCACCGATTATTGAACAAATGCTGCACATTTCCGATAATGTGAGCGATCTTAATTTCTCGACCGGACAAAAACCGCAAGTGGAAGTCAGCGGAAAACTTAATTCCGTAACGCCGCTCGGAGTCGGGCGTTTGACTGGCTTTCAGACCGAGATGATTGCAATGGCGATTGTCCGCGACAACCCGGAAGCCGCCGCGCAACTTGTCAGAACAGGAACAGCGGATTTGAGTTACAGTTTGCCTTCGAGATGCCGCTTTCGTGTCAATATTTTCCAACAGCGCGGAACATATTCGATTGTAATGCGTGTCATTCCGTTCGGAGTTCCGAGTTTTGAAGATTTGAATGTTCCGCCGCAGCTTGCCGATATTTGCGAAATCCGCAACGGTTTGGTTTTGGTTACAGGTCCGACGGGTTCTGGAAAA
>JBBSAX010000101.1:0-16881 GCA_038251885.1 Pyrinomonadales bacterium
CGTCGCCGCCCTCTTGTTTATAGCCGGAATCTTGTGCGGTTTTCGGAGCTTTGATGCTTTTTTCAGGTAAAATCGGCTTGACATTCGGTTCGTCGGTGATCGGATTGGCGACTTGTTTATCAACCGGATTCGTTTCCTGTGAAAAAATTACAGCGCAGAAAAGCAACGGAAAAATAAACAAAACAAAGGGATTTATGAATTTTTGAAAACGCATTGAATTTAATAAAAATAAAATTGATGCTAACACGAAGAACCTTCTATGTTCAAAGTTCAAAGGTATTTGACTGGAGCGTAGGTTGCCAACCTGCATGAGTGCGAAAGCACGAAAAAGCGTGGGCATTAAATAAAGTTTATTGTAATCGAACTTCATTTCGCCGCTGGCGCGACGATGCAGGTTGGCAACCTGCGCTCCCGGCGTTTGCGCTCCGGTCAAAAAAAAACGAAACTTCTAAATTATGAAAAACCCGAATGTTTTAGTCGTTGAAGACGAAGAATTGATGCGAACAATTTTGCGCCAGTTGCTCGAAGATGAAGACTGCAATGTTTTAACGGCAGACAGCGCGGAAAATGCTCTTGAAATTTTCTCGAAGAATGAAATTGACGTTACGCTGACAGATATAAAAATGTCGGGAATGGACGGTTTGGAACTTCTCGATCAGATAAAAGCGATTGATGATGAAGCAATTGTCATAATTATGACCGCGTATTCATCGGTTGATTCGGCAATCGCCGCGCTTCGCAAGGGTGCTTATGATTATGTCACAAAACCTTTTGTCAACGAAGATTTGTTGCAAACCGTCAAAAATGCGATTCGAACTAAGGAACTTTTCAACGAAAATCGGGGTTTGCGGCGCGAACTTTATAAACATTACGGATTTTCTGAAATCATTGGCAAAAGTGAGGCTTTGCATGAAATTTTTCGGATTATTGAGAAAGTCGCCGACACGAACGCCGGAATTTTGATTCAAGGCGAAAGCGGAACGGGCAAAGAACTTATCGCCCGCGCGATTCACTTTAACAGCGGACGTGCCGGAAAATCTTTTCTCGCCGTAAATTGCGGTGCGCTGCCGGAAAGTCTGCTCGAATCGGAACTTTTCGGACATACGAAGGGTTCATTTACGGGCGCGACCGCCGATAAAAAAGGGCTATTTCGTTCGGCTGACGGCGGAACGCTTTTTTTGGACGAAATCGGTGAAATGCCGCAACCTTTGCAGGTCAAACTTCTCCGCGCTTTGCAGGAACAGGAAGTTACGCCGGTCGGTTCGGCAAAACCTATAAAATTCGATGCGCGAATAATCGCCGCGACAAATAAAGATCTCGAAACGGAAGTTGCTGAAAATCGTTTTCGGGAAGATTTATTTTACCGATTAAATGTCATTGAGATTTCTCTGCCGCCGTTAAGGTCGCGCCGCGAAGATATTCCGCTTTTGGTCAAACATTTCATTGCCAAAACCGCCCGCGAGCAAAATACGGCTGAAAAAACTATTACGAAAGACGCTATGTCAGCAATGCTCAATTACAATTGGCAGGGCAACATCCGCGAACTGCAAAACGCTATCGAACGCGCGTTTATTTTGAGCAACGAAGAAATTAAAACAGAAAATCTGCCCCCGAAAATAAGAGTTACGTCTGACGACACTTTTGAAATGCGCGATCCGGAAGGTTTGCGCCCGACTTTGGAAGAAATGGAGCGGCGTTATATTGTCGAAATTCTGAATTCCGTCGGGCAAGAAAAGACCGATGCGGCAGAAATTTTAGGAATTGACCTCTCAACTCTTTACAGAAAGCTAAAGCGTTATGATAATATGTAAGTGTCTTCTTTTGAAATCCGACATTAAAAGAAGCAATCACATAAAAATCTTAAAATTTAGCGGTATTTGTTTTCAAAATGCCAATTCACTTTTTTACCTGAACCGGATTTTACTTGTAAATTTTAACTTTTTTTTGATCGGATTTTCAAAATTCCAATCTTACCCTTTTTTTCTAGCAAATAATTTTTCACAATTAAGCAGTAAAAAAATTTATTAATTGTGGTATTATTTTTTGACTTTTATTTTCTTGAGGAAAACCAATGAGTGTAATCGCAAAACCAAAAATGAAACCGGAGAACTTTATGGAAGAAACTAGACCGATGGCGGAAACCGACATACACCGCGATCAAATTTTTTATTTAATCGAATCTTTAAAGATTTATTTTAATCATCTCGAAGACGTATATGTTTCGGGAAATAATCTCGTTTATTACGAACAAGACAGCGAACGCAAAGTTTTTTCGCCCGACGTAATGATTTGCTTCGACGTTTCCAATAAGACACGCCATACCTATAAATTGTGGGAAGAAAAAGTATTTCCGCAGATAATTTTTGAAGTTTCTTCGCGCCTGACGTGGAGCGAAGATTTGAATAGAAAATGGCTCTTGTATCAACAATTCGGGGTAAAGGAATATTACGTTTTCGATCCCGAATACGATTATTTGCCCGAAGCACTTGTTGCATACCGCTCGATCAACGGTGAACTTCGTCACGTTTCTGTCAAGAACGATCGAATTTTCAGTGACGAATTAGGTTTGGACGTGGTAAATACCGGCGACGGTTTGAGATTCTTCAATCCGGCAACGCAGGAATCACTCGGAACTCTGAGCGAAGAACGCCACGCACGTCTTGAAGAACGCAATGCACGTATGGCTGCCGAAGCCGAATTAGCGCGTGTCCGTGAAGAATTAAAACAATTGAAGAAAGGCTAAATTTTTAGAACGTAGTTAGTTCTAGAACAAAAAAGTCCGTATTCACAACTCGCGTAAGTTTGCCGCCGATGTATGGAGATTTAACAAAATCATTGGCGGCATAACTGTTTCCTTTAATAGTTTCATCACCGGAATTTCCGCTCTGCGCGATAAGTTCGGGCGGAAACCAGCTTTCAGCCTCCATCTCGGACGGCGCGGAAGGTTTGTAGCTTTCCGCCCGTTTGACGATTTCGGCGGCATCTTCCTGTTTAAACTTTAAGACGGCGATGAGTTTTTTGTTGGTCGAGCCGGAATTATTATTTTGCGGAGTTGTTTGAACCTCACGCCAAACCGAAGATTCATCAAGTTCAAAAGGCGAATTTATTAAACTGGCAAGTTCGATAACATTGTCTTTAGCAATATTGGCGTTGTTGTTTTCAGTTCCGGCTTGCACCGAATTATCAGGAGTTTGATTAGTATTGAGATTACCGCTTTCGACACACGCGCTCAAAAATAAGATGCCCGTTAATAAGTAGATGATTGATTTGATAGGTGCGCTTTTCATTCGGTAATTGTATTTAGATTGTTAATAGATTGCAATTTTCGATTTTTTTGATTTTTGCTTAAAGGTTTTACGTTGTAAATTACAAAAATGTTATTGTTGCGCCGCATTCGTGCATTTATCATCCGCGATTTTCAACTCGCTCTTTCCTACCGCGTCGAATTTTTTATCAAAATAATTTGGATTTTAGGAATCGTCACGACATTTTTCTTTATTTCGAGAATTTTCGGCAGTTTTCCACTCGCGAAATACGACCAATGGCAAAATCCGCTCGCGGCGTGGCTGACCGGAATGGCGATGCTCAATTATTTCTTAGTCGGATTTTCTTCACTTGCCAATGCGATCCGGCAAGAACAAATGCAGGGAACGCTCGAAAGTGTTCTGCTCACGCCGATAAATGTTCCGACCGTCATTGTTTCGAGTTCTGCATGGTCGTATGTCGAAGCAACCTTTAATTCATTTCTATATCTTTTTTTCGGTTACTTTTTCTTTAATGTTCAGTATAAAGGCTCGTTCCTGCTTGCGCTCGTTTTTTTGGTTTTAACTACTTTAGTTTTAGCTTGTTTAGGAATTTTATCGGCGAGTTTCACAATGGCTTTCAAACGCGGCGATCCTTTTGCGATTTTGCTCGGCGCAGGAACTGCGCTTTTTTCGGGTGTTTTTTTTCCGAAAGAAATGCTGCAAGAATCATTTGGCAAAACGGGCGGAAAGGCACTTTCCTACATCAATCCTTCAACACACGGACTCGACGGAATTCGCGGCGTTTTGATTCAAGGCAAAGGTCTGAGCGAACTCGAAACACCGCTTATCACGTTGCTTATTTTTCTCGCCGTCTTACTTCCCTTTTCGCTCTGGGTTTTCGGTCGCGCCATCAAACGCGCCAAACGCGAAGGAAGTTTGATACAATACTAATTTTCAACAAGTCTGAAATTTGATTTATGCAAAGCAAAATTATCAATATTGATCCCGAAATAATGAGCGGAACGCCTGTTTTTTTTTACGGCACAAGAGTTCCGATTCAATCGCTTTTCGATTGGCTCGAAACGGAAACGCTTAACGAATTTCTGGAAAACTTTCCGACTGTTTCAAGAGAACAAGCTTTGGAAGTTTTGCGCTTTGCGGAAGAATTAATCACATCACCCGAAATTTTAAATGAAAATTCTTTTGGACGAAAATTTACCGAAAAAACTGAAACCCGAATTTAATCCCGAAGATGAAGTTTTCACGGTTCAGGAAAAAAATTAGGTAGTGAACTAAAAGTATTGCTATTTGAAAGTATCTAATAAATTGCCACTGGCTTTAGCTAGTGGACAAGCAAGATTTGGAAGAAAGGCTTTAGCAGAATTTAAGAAAAAAAATAAATTTCCTTTTGGCTTTAGCCGAATTTACGCTGAAGCGAAAAGGATTTTATTTTTTATCAGAAGTTTGGCTAAAGCCACTTAATTATCAAACTTTATCCACTAGCTAAAGCTAGTGGCAATTTATAAAATATTAGTTTTGGTTCAGAACCAAAAATTGAAACGCTTTTACCTTTCATTGAATCATCGAAAAACTCAAATTGCTTTTACAAGAAACAACCGAAGCCCAAATTGAAATTGTCGAAGCCGATTGAACTTTCGCTTTCAAAAGTTCCAAAATATCGTGATACAATTAGCAGAAAAGAATATTTAAAAGGAATAATTATGCCCGAAATTAAAGAAGAATTAACCGAAAATAAATCAAAAGTTACGCGTTGGGAAAAAGAAACATTAAATCCCGTGATCGAAAAACGCGCTGAACGCAAACAAAGTTTTGAAGGCGTTTCGCTCGAACCCGTCGAACGGCTTTACACAGCCGCCGACACGGAAAATATTGATTTCGATGCAGAAGTCGGTTTTCCCGGTGAATTTCCATATACACGCGGAATTCACCCGACGGGTTATCGCGGCAAACTCTGGACGATGCGCCAGTTTGCCGGATTTTCTTCGCCGGAAGAAACGAATAAACGCTTTAAATATCTGATGGCGCAAGGTCAGACAGGTTTGAGCGTCGCTTATGATTTGCCCGCGCTTATGGGATTAGACGCGGATTCGCCGTTGAGCGAAGGCGAAGTCGGCAAATGCGGCGTGGCGGTTTCTTCGTTTGCGGATTTTGAAGCACTTTTTGATGGAATTAATCTCGAAGACGTAACCGTTTCGCAAACGATCAACGCGCCCGCGTGGATTTTCTTAGCATTTTATCTTGCGCTTGCGGAAAAGCAAGGTTGCGATTTCAACAAAATTTCCGGCACGTTGCAGAATGATATTTTGAAGGAATATATCGCGCAGAAGGAATGGATTTATCCGATCAAGCCGGGAATGAAATTGGTCATTGACACGATGGAATACTGCGCCAAGCACGTCCCGAAATATAATCCGATTTCGGTCAGCGGTTATCACATCCGCGAAGCCGGCGCGACCGCGTTGCAGGAACTCGCCTTTACTCTGCGCGACGGCGTGGAATATGTGCAATACGGCGTTGAACGCGGAATGGACGTTGACGAATTTGTGCCGCGTATCTCGTTTTTCTTTAACGCGCACAACGATTTTTTTGAAGAAATTGCCAAATATCGCGCCGCGAGAATCGTCTGGGCAAAAACGATGCGCGACCGATTCGGCGCGAAAAATCCGAAGACGATGCAGATGCGTTTTCACACGCAAACCGCCGGAGTTTCTTTGACTTCGCAGCAACCGCTGATAAATATCGCCAGAGTTGCGATTCAGGCACTCGCCGGAGTTCTCGGCGGCACGCAATCGCTGCACACCGACGCTTACGACGAAGCACTCGCGCTGCCGACCGACGAAGCGGCGTTGATCGCTTTGCGAACACAGCAAATAATCGCCGAAGAAACGGGCGCGGCGAACACGGTTGATCCGCTCGGCGGCAGTTGGTATCTCGAATCGCTGACCAAGAAAATGGAAGAAGGCTGTTTCGATTATTTCGACAAAATAGACAATTTCGGCGGAATGGTCGAAGCCGTCGAAGCCGGTTTCCCGCAGCGAGAAATCCAAGAATCGGCGTATCAATACCAAAAATCCGTCGAACGCAGCGAACAAACCATCGTCGGCGTGAACAAATATGTGATGGAAAACGAAATCCACAAAACCGACATCCTGAAAATTGACGAAGGCGTGCGCGATCATCAATTGGAAAGATTGGAAAAAGTAAAAAGTATGCGCGACGAAGGCGCAGTCGCAAATATGTTGGAAAAACTCAAAAAAGGCGCGAAGGAAAATGTAAATCTAATGCCTTTGACGATTGAAGCGGTCAAAGAATACGCGACGGTTGAAGAAATCTGCACGGCTTTGCGCGATGTTTACGGCATTTATGAAGAACCGGCTTTTTAATATTTATGGATGAAAGAGCATTTAAAACGCTGAAAAATTATATTGAAAAAATTCCTGCAATTGAAAAACCAATTGGAACAGGTGCGGATGATGAAGGTTTTTGGTGGATAAAGTTCAGCATTGATATTAATCACGATTTAGCGTGGAATGTTGTTCAAGAACTCGGTTGCGTTATAAATTATATTTCCGTAAATGAAAGACTGCCGACAATTTTTTATCCCGTTTCACCTGCTCCGTATTTGAACGGCGGACCGGAAGATTTTCTTTCTTGGGTAATTGAAACAAAAGATAAAGATTTCAAACCTGGAACTTTGATGAAATGGCTTGAAGGAAGACTTCCGCGACCTGTTGATGATTTAGAACAATGGGAAACTGAAAGTTGATACCGAATGATTGATTTTAAGTTAGTTTCTGAAATAACGAACATTGAAATTATTGCAGTCAATAAGAGCATCCGTGATTTGAATCGTTTGAATCGAATGCACGGGAAAGCGCGTTGGCGAAAGTTGAAATGAACTGCAAATGTCGAACTTCCGAGCGGCAGAATTCGTCCGGCGTAAATTTATTGGTATGAGGCGCACGGCATCGGCAAAAAAGAGATGAAAATCAAATTGCCGTTTTTGGATTAAGTTATGAAAGAACATAAATTTGTAGTTTGCATAGACAATAAAGGTTACGAAGCATCGCTCGAATTTGGCAAGATTTATCAAACCGTCACCGATAAAGATGCCGAAGCCGAAGGTTTGATTCGCATCATTGACGAAAGCGGCGAAGATTACGGCTATTCGCTCGAAAGATTCCACGCGGTTATTTTGCCGCAAACTTTGGAAAGAGTTTTACTGCATACGATTTGATTAAAGTAATTATGAAAATCTTAAAAACAAAATCAGTCGCATCTGTCGAATTAGCCGAAGTTGAAATTTCAATTGACGAACTACAAGTTTTTGAAGCCGCTTTAAATTACGCCACCAAAACTTTAACCGATGCGGAAATCGAAAGAATTTTCGGCGCGTCGAAAGATGAATTGGAAGGAATTATCGAAGATGTCGAAAACATTTCGATAACTTGCAAAGAGCAAAATTTGGAACACGCTTTGGCTTAGGTGTAATGAGCGCGACGCTGTTGGGATTTGTGAAAAACCTACCATTTTGAAAGGTAAATTATGGAACGAAAAAACGGTTTGATAAATCTAATCAGCGGTGATGATGCGTTGCAGGCGATTGATGTCGTGCGGAAAATGGCGGTTGAAAATGATGTGGAGTGGGCGGTTTGCGGCGGGATTGCGATGGCGATTTATGGTAGTCCGCGATTGACGAAAGATGTTGATATTATTGCTTCAAAACGTCTGCCGCTCGAAAAAGAAAGAATTATCGGGCATCTGAAACAAGGCGGCGAACATTTTATTGTTAAAACTGAAACGCGGGAAGTTCCGATTGATTGGATTTTGCGAAATGATGATTTTAAGGTTTTTTATCAAGCGGCTTTGAAAGACGCGGTGATGATTGACAATATTCCGATTCTCACGCCCGAATGGTTGGTAGTTTTGAAGTTTATCGCCGGACGATTCAAAGATCAGGAAGATGCAGTCTATCTTTTGCGCGAAAAAGGTTTGGTAGATCGAGCAAAAATCCGCGAATTGATAATCAAAGTTTTTGGCGAAAATGCTTGGATTCTGGCAAAACACGGCTATCAGCGTTGGTTTGATCTGGCAGACGGAAAATCTGAGGAAACAATCGAAGGTCTGCGCGATTCGTAACAATTTAAGGGCGGAAATCCGCGCGTAAGCAAGGGTGTTTAATGTGAGCATTTTGCACCCTTGCTTACGCGCGGCTTTCTCCCAATATTCAAATGAATCCGAAATTTTTTACAACACAAAACGATTTCCGCCGTTGGCTTGCGGAAAATCACGAAAAGGAAACCGAATTACTTATTGGGTTTTATAAAATTTGAAACAAATTTGAATGGAAAATGATTTAATAAAAAAATCAATCGAAACGGGCGAATTACAATTAGAATACTGGGACAAAATCAACCATTTTTCAATTGTCTTATATTCATTTGCGTTTGCCATTTTTGTGCCGTTGATGGTTTTGTTTTATCAAATATATGATCCGGTAAGTAATAAAAATTACGGAGTTCTTTGGTTTTCTCCAATATGTATAATTGTCGGAATTGTTTTTTATTTTATACAAAATAATCGTCTAAAACTGACATCCATAAAAACAAATATAAATAAAGAAGAATTTAGTGAAATAATTGAAAAAATAAGTAAAAAATATGGATGGCAATTATCAATAAATACCTTAAAAGTAATTATTGCTAAAACGCCGTTTTCTGGAAAAAGTTGGGGAGAGCAAGTAACAATAATTTTTGACGGAGATAATTTACTTGTAAATAGCATTTGCGATCCTGACAAAAAAACATCAGTAATTTCTTATGGTAGAAATGCTCAAAATATCCGACTGATAGCTAAACGAATAAACAGATATTCAAAAAGTAAATAAAATTTGATGAAACCTAAATTTTTCCCCACACAAGAAGATTTCCGAAAATGGCTTGAGGAAAATCACGAAAAGGAAACCGAACTTGTCGTCGGGTTTTATAATGTGAAATCGGGCAAAGGCGGAATAACTTGGAGCGAAGCAGTGGATCAGGCGATTTGTTTCGGTTGGATTGACGGTGTGCGGCGCAATGTTGATGAAGAAAGTTATTCGAATCGTTTTACGCCAAGACTTCCGACGAGCAATTGGAGCGCGGTCAATATCGAAAAGGTTCGGGTTCTGATTGCAAAAGGTTTGATGATGCCTGCCGGAATTGCCGCGTATGAAAAGCGCATTTTAGAAAAATCGGCGATTTATGCTTATGAAAACGAACTGAAACAATTTTCCGAAGAGTTTGAAAAACAATTTAAGGCAAAAGAAATGGCTTGGGAATTTTTCGAGATTCAGGCGAATTGGTATAAAAAGCAAATGATAAATTGGGTGATGACCGCGAAACAGGAAGCGACGCGGGAAAGGCGGCTTGAGAAATTAGTTGAAGAAAGCGAGAAAGGAAATAGAGTGTAAAAATGGCGATAAATATTGTTAGAACCGATTCAGACAATACGGATTTCCGCGAACTCGTCGCGTTACTTGACGCAGATTTGGCAGTTCGTGACGGCGCGGAACATACGTTTTACGCGCAGTTTAATAAAATTGATAGAATTCGTCACGCGGTCGTCGCTTACGAAAACGAAACGGCGGTCGGCTGCGGCGCATTCAAAGAATACGAGCCGAATGTAGCGGAAATCAAACGAATGTATGTGCGTGAAGAAAATCGCAGTCGCGGAATTGCGGGGAAAGTGCTGGATGAACTCGAAATTTGGGCAAAGGAATTAAATTTTTCCAAATGTGTTCTCGAAACAGGTTTGAAACAACCCGAAGCAATCAGGCTTTATCAAAAAAGCGGCTACGAAACAATTCCGAATTACGGGCAATACGTCGGTGTCGAAAATAGTGTTTGTATGCGAAAATCTATTGGATAAAATTTTCTATTATGAATAAATCAAACAAATTTTTAATTTTAAAGAGTGCCTCGTTTGCACTCTTTTTTTGTTTCGTTCTCGGATATTCTTCCGCATTTGGCGAAGTAAAATTGGCGCGGCTTTTTTCCGATCACGTTGTTTTGCAAAGGCAAAAACCGATTCCGATTTGGGGTTGGGCGAATCCGAATGAGAGCGTCAATATTTCACTTGGCGGGCAAAATAAAACTGAGATTGCCGATAAAGACGGAAAAATTTTAGTGGTATTTGCGCCGATGGAAGCGACGGGGCAGCCGCTTGAGTTAAAAGTCGCGGCAAAGTCCGGCAATTTGACTGTAAAAGATGTTTTGATCGGCGAAGTTTGGCTGTGTTCAGGACAGTCGAATATGGAATGGACGGTCAAGCAGGCGGACAATTTTTCGGAAGAAAAAAAGGATGCCGATTATCCGCAAATTCGGCACTTTTTTGTCGAACACAATGTTGAAATTACGCCGCAGAAAGATTTGAAATTAGGCGAATGGAAAGCGAGTTCAACGGAAACGGTCGGCGATTTCACGGCAATCGGTTTCTTTTTTGCGCGTGATGTTTTTAAGAAATTGAAAATTCCGATTGGTTTGGTTCATTCATCTTGGGGTGGTTCGCAGATCGAAGGCTGGATTTCAAAAGAAGGAATGTTGTCGTCCGATGAATTAAAAGATTACGGGCAAACTCTGCCGACGAATTGGGCGGAAGCCGATGCGATTCTCGAACGTAATGTGAAGCGTGCGACGCTCGGCAATGCAGATGCAAACCCGACTTTGGCGGATGAGAAAAAATATTTAGAGGCGAATTACGATTTTTCAAAATGGATTGCAAATAATCCGATTGGACAATGGGATTGGAAAGGAATTTGGGCTTGGCGAGGCAACGGCTTTTTCGCGCGTGATGTCGAAATTCCTAATAATTTCGTCGGTCAAGAAACGACGCTCGGACTCGCGGAAAGCAACAGTTATAACGAGATTTACATCAACGGCAAACAGATTTTCGCTGGAATTACGAAAGGTAAACGTGAAATTGTCGTGCCGAAAAACACTTGGAAAACCGGCTCGAATCGTTTGGTTGTCAAGATGAATCGCGCCATCGAACCGGAATGGTTCGGACTCGGTTTTCAAGGTTCGGCGGACGATGTTTACGTTAAAATGAAAGACCAAAAAATCCCACTCGGCGATAATAATTGGAAATTGATGCCGTCATTTGCCGAAAAACACGAATACGCGCATTCGAGCAACAATGTCGGAACGCTAATTTATAACGGAATGATCGCGCCGATTGTGCCGTTTGCAATGCGCGGCGTGCTTTGGTATCAGGGCGAAACAAACGCGGGGCGTTCTTATCAATACCGCAAAACTTTCCCCTTGATGATCGAAGATTGGCGCAAAAAATGGGACGACGATTTTTATTTCTATTTCGTCCAATTATCGAGTTACGGCGCGAATCAAGACAGCAATATCGGCAGCGGTTGGGCGGAATTACGAGAAGCGCAAACGATGACCTTGAGTTTGCCGAAAACCGGAATGGCTGTCACGACCGACATCGGAAACGCCAACGATATTCATCCGACGAACAAACAAGATGTCGGAAAACGGCTCGCGGCAAATGCTCTCAAACAAACTTACGGACAAGATATTCCATACAGCAGTCCGATGTTCGATTCGGTGAAATTTGAAAACGGCAAAGCTATTGTTTCTTTCAAATTTTCTTACGATGGATTAAAGGTAAAAGACAAATTCGGTTATATCAAGGGTTTTGAGATTGCGGGCGCGGACAAAAAGTTTTATTACGCAAAAGCCGAAATTGTGGGCGATAAAGTCATCGTTTCAAATGAAAATGTAAAAAATCCGGTCGCCGTCAGATATGCTTGGTCGGATGCACCGATTGATGCGAATTTATTTAATTCAATCGGATTTCCCGCCTCGTCTTTCCGCACCGACGATTGGCAAGGCGTGACTGTTAAAAATAAGTTTCAGTAAAAATGTTTTGCTGAACTTTTGAGCGAATCTAACTTGCAGATAAAATCAATCGGCAAACCGCGTCGAGTTTGATTGAACCGGACAACCTAAAATGAGATAGCCAAGCGTTGACGATTGAAACTGCGGTTTGCTTTCGTGAACGCTTCTTCTTTGCAAATCAAAGGTTTTCGTTTATCCTTTAGCTTATATTTGAACTGTGGAAATTATGATACAATTTTCCGTTAATTATTTAAGCATAATAGGATTTTTTTGCTTTTGAATTAAACTTAAAAAAACTGCCGGTAAAACATTCCGTATGACTTTGAAATCTGAAGAAAAAGGACTAAAAAAAACAATCTACCAAGCCTTGCGTGATAAGGCTTTGAAACCGGACGACGAATTTTATGTTGATGTTTATAAAATGCCGGATTGTCCCGACCCGATTGATAAATTGCGCGATCATATTGAATTTACTGATTTTGAGAGTGTGCAATTCTTTTCGGGTTTTCGCGGTTCGGGCAAAACAACCGAATTGCTTCGTTTAAAACAAGACCTTGAAGAAAGCGGTTATTTTGTTGTTTATGCCGACGCGCTAAAATACATCAATCCAGCGGACGAAATTGATATTACTGACCTTCTGATAGTTTTGGCAGGTGCTTTCAGCGATGCCATCGAAGAAAACGCTAACGTCAAAAAGGATTTGCAACACGAATCATACTGGACACGTATTTACAATTATCTCAAAAATACCAATTTAGAATTAACGGAAATTACGCCGAGAGCCGGAATTGGCAGAACAGGAGTTGCCGGCGCGGAAGTTGCGTTTAAAGTTGCGTTGCAAACTACGCCTTCATTTCGTAAAAAATTACAAGAGCATCTGAAAAATCGAATCGGCGAGTTGAAAAAAGAAGTTGACTTGTTTTTTGAAGATGGCGTAAAAGCTATCAAAAGCGCGTTGAGCGAGGAAACGCAGGTTGTTTTTATTTTTGATTCGCTCGAACAAATTCGCGGTTCGCTTTTTAACGATAAAGCGGTGATTGAAAGCGTCGAACAGGTTTTTTCGCAACATTTCAAAATGTTGAAAATGCCTTACGTTCACTTGATTTATACTGTTCCGCCGTGGCTCAAATTCGTGATGAAAAATCCGGTTACGCGAATCGAGGTTTTGCCGTGCGTCAAGCATTGGGAAAAAGACAACAGATTAAAATCTCACGATGCCGGCAAGGATAAATTCCGTCAAATTATTGTAAAACGATTTGGTGAAGAAGGGTTCAAAACATTTTTCGGCGCAGATTGGAATTCTAAAAATAAAACGGAAGCCGATAAATTAATTGATTTATGCGGCGGACATTTCCGCGATTTATTATCGCTTTTGCGCGAAGCCGTGCTTGAGGCAAATGATTTTCCGATTACCGCTAAAGAGATCGAACACGCAATTTCGAGCGTTCGCAGCACGTTTCTGCCGATTTCCAAAGAAGATGCACTTTTACTCTCAGAAATTGAAAAGACTCATTCATCTGCCCTTAATGATGAAAACACCGGACGATTGGCAAAACTTTTAGACACACATCTTGTTTTGTATTTCAAAAACGGTGAAGAATGGTATGACATTCATCCATTGATTCGTGAAGAAGTTAATAAAATCGTCAAACAAATTGAATCGGAAAAAGCCAAACTTGAATCCGAAAAGGCTAAATAATGATTTCCATAGATTCTGCTCCAACGCTTCGGGAAGCGCGTCTGAATGCGCTGGCAAATCTTGCCGAATGGAAAAAACTACTGACTCATTTTGAACTCGAACCCGACGAATTTGCTTTGATTCCTGTTTTTGTTCCCGACAATGACTGGGCTTCGGTTTGCCGTCAATCTCTTTCCCAATATCTTCAAAAAACTACGCAAAAAGAGCTTTATGCAATTCCAGTCGAAACAACTGATGATCTGAAAAATCTTGCCGTGAATATCTTTGATTTGGAATCAACTGCAAAATTTGGCGCAGTTTGGATTGCGGCACCTGTAACCGTTAGCGACAATGAGAGAAAAGATTGGCAAGCGGCGTGGCACGAAGGAATGGCGCGGCTTAATCAATACCGCAATCCGTTTCGGCGCAAATTTGATATTCCGGTCTTGCTGGTCGGGGCGGAATGGACAAAGGAAATAATCCGAGATTCCGCACCTGATTTATGGTCAATACGGACAATTGTGGTCAATATCGAACCGCCGGTTGTGACGTTATCCGATAAGCAAATCAACATACAAACCACCGAAATTACCGAAAATTTAAATATCACCACGGAGCGCGGAAGTGATCCTGAATTTGCTATGCGTGAAGCCACGCGTTTGCGCGGGCAAAAAGGCAAAGAATTGAATTTAGCGCAATTGCTTTATCGCGCGGGAAACGGATTTATCGAGCAAAGAAGATTTCAACCCGCTTTGAAAGCCTTGGAAGAAGCCGACAATCTTCTTGGTGAACTAATTAGTCAGCCGCAAACAAAAGCGAAACAAACGGAAGAAAAAATACAACAAGATGTCTTTCGGGCAGACATTAAACTCGACAAAGGCGTTTCGCTCAAAAATTTAGGCAAAATAAATGAAGCAATTATTGAATACGACAAAGTGATTGAGATCCGCAAAGATTTGGTGGCGAACGGCAGAACCGAACTCGCCAACGGTTTGGCGAAGGCGTATATGAACAAAGGCAATTCGATTCAACTTTTAGGCAAGATAAATGAAACGATTATTGAATATGAGAAAGCTATTGAGATTTGGAAAGAATTAGTTGCGAACGGTAGAACCGAGATCGCCGACACTTTGGCGATGGCTTACATGAACAAAGGCGTTTCGCTCAAAAATTTAGGCAAAATAAATGAAGCAATTATTGAATATGAGAAAGCGGTTGAGATTCTGAAAGATTTGATAGCGAACGGCAGAAACGAACTCGCCAATGATTTGGCGATGGCGTATATGAACAAGGGCAATTCGATTCAACTTTTAGGCAAGATAAATGAAGCGATTATTGAATATGAGAAAGCCATTTTGATTTGGAAAGATTTGGTTGAGCAAGGCAGAACCGAACTCGCCAACGATTTGGCGTTGGCTTATATGAACAAAGGTAGTGCTTTTAGAGGACAAGGAGATGATAATCAAGCCGAAAAGGAATATGACAAAGCAATCAAAATTTACGAACGATTAGTAAATGAAGAAAACCGAATCGAACTGACCAATGATATGGCAATGACTTATTGGGGTAAAGGTAATGCACTAAATGGTCTTGGTAAAATTAAAGAAGCGATTGATTTTTACGATAAAGCAATCGAATTTTGGGACGAAACTCTGCAACGCGGAGAAGTTCAAAACCTGCCGAATATGGCGATTGTCTTGGGCATTCGCTCAGATACTCACAGAAAAGCGGGCAATCCCGATTCAGCCGAAAAGGATATGCGGCGACTCTATCAATTGTTGGAACTTACCAAACAACACAAGGAAATCGAACATCTCGGCACATATATTCAAGCGCAAATTGATAAGCGGAGTTAGCCGTTTCCATTTGAATCAAACTTTCGGCTGTCATACTTGAAAAAGTGTCACAGCAAATTCCCTGCGGAAATAATTTTAGATAAAATAGAATTATGATTCAGCCAACCGACATCACCAACCCTATTTTCGCGCTTTTGATCGCGTTGAAAGAGTTTCTCGTGATCCGCGATAACCGCAAAAACTTTAATTCGGCAGGTTTTCCGGCTTCGTCGTTCCGCACGAACGATTGGAAAGGCGTGACGGTCGGGAATAAATTTCAATAATATCCTAATTTATTTTCTCTTTTTTTCAGTCGTAGTTTGATGAAATTAAACTTCGACATTTCTATTAAATTTTGCCCAATTTCCTTTCCAATCGAATTTTTCAATCCCGCTGAACCGCTTTTTATAATCGTAGAAAGATTCGCCTTCATAAGCGTAACCTTGATAATAAAAGGTTTTATTGTGTTGAGTCGCAAACTCGATTTCGTAGAGCATTGTCAAAATCCCCAAACTTCGCTGTTTTTCTTCGGGTGCAAACATCGCGTAAATTCCCGAAGTCGAGTTTTCACCGACATCGAAAAAACTTGCCGCAAGAAGTTTATTTTTCTCATAAACGCAAATTTCCCACGCTTCACACGGAATAGTTGACGGCGAAAATGAAAGAAAATCGAAGATTGATTCGGGAATTCCGTGATCGAAACGAACTTTGTGTCTTTCAAACAAATTTTCTTTTTCCTTTGTAATTTCAATCGGTCGAATTATAGTCTGCAAATCTTGATTTTTTCTTAAAATCCGGCGTTGGTTTTTGGAAATTGAAAAATCGGACAGACGGATTCTGAGCGGAATTACGCGGCGGATTTCGTTGCGGTAAAAGCCGAAACTGTAACGAAAAAACTGTGTTCCGAAATGCCGCCAGCCATTTGCCAACAAAACATCTATCTGGCGCGGCGAAGTTTCAAGAGTGTAAAATTCTTCATTGATGAAAGAAATTTCATCTAAAGAGAAAAAATTATTTTCGAGCATCGGCAAAAAATGTCAAAAAAATTAAAGCAAAAAATATACTAAATCTCATTACTGAGCGGTCTAAAAATTGCTAATAAGAATTCAACATCGTAAGTAACTGATTATTAACCATTTTGCTCAATGAGTTCTTGATTATCAATAACCAACTCTTGCTGATTTTCCAACTTTCATAAAATATTTTGCTGA
>JBBSAX010000102.1:0-16807 GCA_038251885.1 Pyrinomonadales bacterium
AAATCCATAGTTTTTCAATGAAATTGGACACAAAATTTCAAATTTATACCAAGTTGCGTAAAAAGGATGATGTAGAAAACGAGATGCGAGGCGGAAACACGACTGCAAAGGAGAGTGTTCAATAACACTAACAGCACGCTCCTTTGCAGTCGCGTTTCCGCCATTTTAATCATTCTTTTCACGCAACTTGGTATTACTGTTTTCAAACCGATTATAACTTTGAAAATTTGTCAGGTTTTTAATCTTCCAAATTATCAACGGGCTTTTTGATGGTTAAAAGCCAGATATAACCGATAATTCCGGCAATTACAGAAGAGATCAAAATTGCCGTTTTCGAGCTGTTGATAAGTTCGGCATTTGCCTTAAATGCCAGATTCGTAATAAAAATTGACATTGTAAAACCGATTCCGGCTAAAAATCCCGCTCCGATTATGTGCCGCCAGTTTAAAGCCAGGGGTAAGTGGCATATTCCGGTTTTAACAACGATAAAAGCTAATGCCGACACGCCGACCACTTTGCCGAAAAACAAACCGAAAATGATTCCCAAACTGTTCGTCGAAGCGAGTTGAGAAGCCCAATCCGCACCGATGATAATTCCGGTATTGGCAAGCGCGAAAAGCGGAAGAACCAAAAAAGCGACAGGTTTGTGCAGATGATGTTCGAGCGTAACAAGCGGGTCATCATCATCGGTTTCCGGTGTGTATGGAATCGTGAAGGCAAGCAAAACTCCCGCAATTGTCGCGTGAACGCCGGAATTAAACATAAAAAACCACATCAACGCGCCGCCGAGCAAATAAAAAATCAGATTATTTACGCGCAGACGATTCAGAATCATTAAAACGGCAAACACGCCAAGTGAAAGTCCGAAATAAAGAAGCGAAAATTTACTCGTATAAAAAATGGCGATAACGATAATTGCGATCAGATCGTCAATAACGGCAAGCGCGGTCAGAAAAACCTTGAGCGTCGTCGGAATCCGGTCGCCGGCAAGCGCGAGAATGCTGAGCGCAAACGCAATATCGGTTGCCATCGGAATTCCGACACCGGCTTGCGTCGGTGTTCCGGCGTTCAGAGTAAAATGAATTCCTGCCGGAAGCAGAACACCGCCAACCGCCGCAAATAGCGGTAAAAGCGCGTTTTGCAAATCGGAAAGCTCGCCTTCATAAAGTTCGCGCTTCAATTCACAGCCGATCAGCAAAAAAAATATCGCCATCAAGCCGTCATTGACCCAATATGAAACGGTCAAACCGCCGACGTTTGTTTCCCAAAAGCCGAGATACCCTGCTGAAAAAGCCGAATTTGCGATAATCAGAGAAACAATCGAACAGATAATTAAAACGATTCCGCCCGATTTTTCGTTTTGAATAAATTCTCTAAACGCTTTGGTTACTTTAATTCTCTTAATTTTTGTTTCAATCATAAGTTGTAAAAAATAAATTATTCGTTCTCGTTATCTGACCGAAAAAAATCATTTAAATCATTTTTCTAAAACTTTCTTCTTAAACGCGGGTTTGACGACCGAATTATCGAAAACCTCATAAGCTGCCGAAATCGGTTCCGGCATTCCGGCTTGGTCGGCAATTGCCAGTTCGCTTTCGAGATATTCCGAAACTTCCGCGACAATTTTTTCCATTTCTTTTTTTGTTAAAATCTTTTCTTCACTCAAAAATCTTTCAAAACGCGTGATCGGATCGTTATTTTCAGCCCAATGTTCGATCTCGCCCTTTGGCACATAAGATTGATTGTCGTGTTCGGCGTGACCTTTGCGGCGATACGTTAAAACTTCCAATAAAACCGAACCTTTTCCCGAACGCGCGTGTTCGACCGCCGTTTTCATCGTTTCATAACACGCAACAATGTCGTTGCCGTCGCATTGCAAACCGAGAATTCCATATCCAACTGCTTTATCAACAAATGCTTCTGCCGCGCACTGATTTCGCGTCGGCGTGGAATATGCGTAGCCGTTATTTTCAATGATCGTAATTAAAGGCAATTTCTGCACGGCGGCAAAATTTACGCCTTCATGAAATGCGCCCGTCGAACTCGCGCCTTCACCGATATATGCAACTGCCACGCGATTTTCTTTTTTCATTCGCGCCGCCAGCAAAATTCCCGTCATTACCGGAATCATATCGCCTAAATGCGATATCGGACCGACAAAACCTTTCTCCAAATCGGCAAAATGAAACTGCACATCGGTCGCCCGCGACGGCGCATTTGCTTTGCCGAGATATTGTGCGAAGATCACGCGCGGCGAAATTCCTTTGACAAAAACCGCGCCGATGTCGCGGATAAGCGGCGCAATAAAATCTTGAGGTTCAAGTGCAAACGCCGTTCCGACGGCGGTCGCTTCCTGTCCCAAACTCGTGAAAACTCCGCCCGTCAATTTCGACTGACGCTTTAATCGGACGGTTATTTCGTCAAAATGGCGCGTCATTTTGATAAAACGATAAAGTTCCGCAAACTGCTCTTTGACAAGCGAAGTTTTGTTAGTGCAGCTTAGAAGTTTGTTAGATTTTTTTAATTTCGATTTTGCAGTCATTTGTTAATAATCTATCAAAAAAAAGCATGCAGATAAATATGTGTTTGACGGATTATTTGCGCGGAAAATTTTACGATTTGCCGAAATCTGTTTTATTCGTATCTGTTTTATGTTCTATTTAAATTCAGTTCGGATTGAGAAAAAATTGCCCGCGGAATACGCAGAAAGGCGCGGAAAAAAGATGAATCAAGATAAAATAAAATAAAAATTTATCAAATTCTTTATTCATTTCGACGTATTGAACAGGCAGTAATTCTTAAATCGAATTGAGGTTATTTACTCTTCAAAAAATATTTCCCGATGCCGTATAAACTGATCAAAACCCAGAGCGATTCAACGACAAAAGCCGCAAAATTGAAGCTGTAAATCAGCGAAAAAACGATCATTCCCGCGCCGAGTGCGTTCAAAACCGAATATGCCAAACTTTCGCTTTTTAAGCGTTCGATTTGCAGCAAAATATACGTGAGAATTATCGTTGCGACTCCGATTGAACCAATAAAATCATACCAGGCAAAATTCATAACAAACTATTTAGGAATAAGCATATAAATATAAATTGCGTAGGCGATCAATAAAATCGCACCTTCCAGACGGTCTAGGGCAAATTTTCTTCCAAGCATCAGCCACAATAAAAACGCGCTTCCGAGCATTACGCTTAAATCCATCGTCGTAATTTCCTGTCCCGACAGCGGCACAACTAACGCCGTAACGCCCAACACTGCCAGAATATTAAAAACATTTGAACCGATAATATTTCCGAGTGCAACATCTGATTCATTTTTAAAAGACGCGACCGCCGATGTCGCAAGTTCCGGCATACTTGTTCCTAATGAAACAATCGTCAAACCGATCACAACTTCGCTAATACCTAATGATTTGGCAATCGAAACCGCTCCGTTTAAAAAAACATCAGCACCTAAAATCAGCAATACGAAGCCTCCGACAATGAAAATGATGTCCAGCCAAACCGATTTACTTGCCGGAGTTACGGCTTCTTCAAATTCTTCCTCAATGTCTTTTTTCTCTTTATTCCGCGATAAATAATAGGTCAAAAAAGTGTAAACTAAAATTCCGACTGTAAAAATCACGCCGTCAATTCGGCTTAACTCGCCGTCATAAATCAGAATCCACAAAAAAGCTGAAACAACCAGCAATATCGGCATCTCGCGCTTAATAACGACGGCGCGAGCCTTGATCGGGCGAATAAGTGCCGAAACGCCCAAAATCAAAAGAATATTGCAGATATTTGAACCGACAACATTTCCCAAAGAGATGGCAGCGTGTCCATCTAAAGCCGCGTTGAGCGAAACTACAAGTTCGGGGCTGGATGTGCCGAAAGCAACAATCGTCAACCCGACCGCCAAAGCCGAAACGCCCATCCGTAATGCAACCGACGAACTGCCGCGCACCAAACCGTCCGCGCCGACTACGAGTAAAACCAGACCGCCAACAATTGATAAAATTGACAGAAGCATAATTTCCAATTTTTCTACTTTTTATTAGATTTCGAATTTAAGGCATATTTTACTACGCATCCTTTCGGTCCAACCGCCCAAATCGCATTTTTGCCTTCGGCTTGCACGGCGTTGTAATTTTCTTTATCGAGATTTTGCCAGGTTTTCCCGCCATCCGTTGATAAATCCGAACCGCTCGAACCAACGGCGATAATCGTTTTTTTGTCAATATAATCAACACCCGAACGATAACCATTTAAGCCTTTTCCCAAAATCCAAGTTTTTCCACCGTCTGATGTAAAAGCCAGATTATTATTGATTTCATCTGCCTTTTCATAATTTCCGCCAACGATTACGCCGCGCCTTTTGTCATACATTGCAATCGAAAAAATTCCGCTTCCTGCCGTTCCTTTTGTAATCGGTGTGTTTGAAACAGTCCAATTCAAACCGCGATTTTCGGAGCGAAAAACTCTTGCGTCATTTCCGCCGGAAATCAAAAAAACGTCCGTTGTTCCATTTGCAATCAAACAAGTTCCGCTTGCCGCAAATGCCGCTTCACCCGTTTTTGCACTTGCCATTTTTTCGTTATCAGCAACTTGCCAATTTTCGCCGTCGGTCGTTTTCAACAAAACATATTTCCCGTCAACCGGATCGCTCATTGCCATTCCGTTGTTTTTATCCCAAAAGGCAAGCGCGTCGAAAAAGGCTTTCGGATTCGTGTTTTTGAATTGCAGTTTCCAATTTTTCCCGCCGTCGGTCGTTTTATAAATCCGCGAATTTTCGCCTTCGCCGATGCTTAGAATATAAGCTGTGTCTGCGTCAAACGCTTCGATGTCGCGGAAATCTAATTTGTCGGCATCGGGAACTTTGATGACCGACCAATTTTTTCCACCATCAGTCGTGCGAATAATAGTCCCACCTGTTCCGCTTGCCCAGATCACATTTTCATTGACGACCGAAAGCCCGCGAAACCCGGCATCTGTTTCAACATTTTGTTTTTGCCATTGGGCATTTGTATTGAAAGTAAAAAACAATGAGATAGTGACTCCGAATATTAAAGCGGGAAAGAAAATAGATGTTTTTTTATCTAGCATAAGTCAAATATACCAATTTTGAATTTATTTTTGAAAAGAATTTGATGCAGAAGTCATCTTACTGCAAAATAAGTGAAGGCGATGCAAATTAAAGTGTTTTTGCTTTCAATTCTTTAACCTTCGGAATAGATGATAGATGAAAGATGATAACTGATAGATTAAATCCGTCATCTGTCGTCTGTCAGTTATCATCTGTTCCGAATGGTTTTTCTTGATTTTTTAATTTGCATACGTCTTCAAATAAATAATAATCAATGATTAACTTTTTACCGTTAAATTAATCCAAACACAATGAATAAAAACTTAAATCAACTGAAAATTACGATATTACCGATTTTTGCCGTTTTATTTTTAACCGTCGGTATTTCAGCCCAACGCGACAGAGTTGTTGAAAAACCAACGCCGACACCGACTGTTACACCGTTTCCGACAGTTTCGCCCACGCCTGTTCCGGTTCAGACTTTGCCATTTTTGCAGTCGAAAATTCGTTCTGCTTTGCAAAAACCCGAAGTCCGACGCGGAAATATCGGTGTAAAAATTGTTTCGCTCGATTCGGGCAAAACGGTTTTTGAACAAAGTGCGGAAAAATATTTAATGCCGGCTTCAAATATGAAGGTTTTTACGGTCGCGGCGGCGATTGAAAAACTTTCGCCGAACTTTAAGTTTGTGACATCGGTTTACGCACCTGCGACGGCTGATGAAAACGGTGTAATCAAAGGCGATCTGACAATTTACGGACGCGGCGATATTACATATTCGACGGCTTTTTCGGACGGCGATTATTACAAAGGGTTGGATAATTTAGCCGATAAAATCGCGCAGTCAGGCGTGAAAAGAATTGAAGGAAATTTAATCGGCGATGAGAGTTATTTTCGTGGAGATTCGGTTCCGGGCAGTTGGGAATGGGATGATCTGCAATGGTATTACGGCGCGGGAATTTCGGCTTTGAGTTTGAATGATAATTCGGTTGATTTGAAGGTTTCACCGGGCGCAAACGGTATGTCTTGTATCGCGCAAATCTTGCCGAATAATACGATTGTCAGAATTATAAATAAATGCACGACTTCCGGCACGAAACGTAATTTGCAGGTAACAAAAAAACTCGACCAAAATGTTATCGAAATTTCCGGCACGATTCCCGCAAATGACACCGGATATACGGGTTATATCGCCGTTTCGCATCCGGCGGATTTATTTATTGCGCTTTTACGCCAAAGATTAGAGCAAAAAGGAATTACGATTACGGGACAAAACAGGACATTTAACAACGCAAATTTTTCAACTGCAAACCGTATTGAAATCGCCAAACTCGAATCAACTCAATTGAGTATTATTGCTCAAAAGACTTTGAAACCGAGCCAAAATCTTTACACCGAAACATTATTGTGGACGCTCGGCGAACAATTAGGCGATAAAACCGATCCGAATGCGACAAGTGCGGAAAAAGGTCTGGCGGTCGTGAAGAAGTTTTTGCAAGAAATCGGCGTTGCACCGGACGGCATCGTTCAATACGATGGTTCGGGGCTTTCGCGGCATAATCTCGTCACGCCCGAAGCAGTTGTGCAGGTTTATCAATATATGGCAAAAAGTCCTTACGCGATTGCTTGGAATGCCGCGTTGACCATCGGCGGCGTTGACGGAACATTAAAAAATCGTTTTAAGGGAACTTCGGCGGAAGCAAATGTTCGCGGAAAAACCGGAACGATTGATCAAGTTTCGAGTCTTTCGGGTTATTTGACTTCGACTTCGGGCGAAAAGTTCGTGTTTTCCATTATCGTCAACGGCGTAAATCCGACGAACCTTCGCACAAAAACCATTGACGAAATCGTTATTGCACTTTCGGATTTTAACGGAAAAACCGACCTTTAGAGTTTAGCGGAACGCGAACAAATGGGATTTGATAATTAAATCCGACAAAAAATAAAAGCCATTTTTGCTGGGAGCGCACGCATCCTTGCGTGCTGAGTGCGATAGCACGAAAATAGCCTTTGCCCTCAAAAGAAGTTTCTAGCAGACACTAACTTTCACGCCGTTTTGCAAACGACGTGGCACGCAGGGATGCGTGCGCTCCCAGCTAAAGTTGACTTTTTATTGTCGGATTTATTTTTCAAAAACTATTAGTCCACCGAAAAAATCAGACAAGTCTTTTTGATCGGGTTAAGCCTGTCAAACTGAAGTTTTTGACTGGCGAATTAAAGTTCGCGTTCCATTTTTAATTGAACTTTAAAGTAAAAAATGCGATTAGCAAACGATTTCAAGATTTCAAACATCATAAATTTGCAATTAATAATTAGAGATTAAAGCAAGGTTTCCAAAAATGAAGAATTTTAGAAAAAGCACTTTTCAAGTGTTCGGAGTAGTTTCAGCGTTAGTTTTATTTTCGCTTGCCGCTTTTGCCCAGCAAGTTCAACGCTCACCTTTTGACGTGACGAATTATAAAATGGACGTGCAACTCGTGCCGAATCAAAACAGAATAAACGCGACGGTTGACGTAGAATTTACGCCGCTTGCCGATACCCGTTCGGTCGAATTTGAATTGAACGGTTCGCTCAAAGTCGAAAGCGTAACACGCGAAAATTACATTCCTTCGATAACGGCAAATCCGACAACTCCGACGACGACACCGACACCTAAAACAAAAGCTAAGCCGACTCCGATGCCGCAGATTCAGGCAACTTTCATTCAAGATCAGGTCGGCGTTTCGGATTTAGGTCCGAGCATCAAGGTTGATCTGGGCGAAATGGTGACCAAAGGAACTCCTGTTACTCTGCGCTTCAAATACGGCGGCGTTTTGGTTACGCCTTCGGGCGGACCGCTTTTGACAAAACGCCTTGCTTACGTCGGCGCAAATAACGGTTATTTGATGTATGCGGCACGTTGGTTTCCGTTTCACGAATACGCGGCGGATCAAGCGACTTCCGATATTACGGTTTCGCTGCCGAACGGTTATCAATTAGTCGGATTCAGCGACACGCCCGTAACTCAAACCGCCGGAAAATATCGTTTTGTCCGCACAAAATCAGGCTTGGTCGGAAATTTTGCGTATGACAAATATACCAACAGAAATCTCAAACTCGGCGAATATGAATTGCAGTTTTACACAAAACCCGAAGAAAATGCGACGGTCGTTGCCGATTACGGCGAAGTTTTGGGACAAGCGTTAAATTATTACAACAAACAATTCGGCGTTCCCGAAGGCGGACAGCGTTTGATCGTCGTGCAGATTGACGACGACAGCCTCGATTTTTATTCCACACAAGGAATGATTTTTATGGCAAGCAATTTTTTCCGGCAACCGCGCGAAATTACCGATCAAAGACTTCAACGTGAAGCCGCTTATCAATGGTGGGGTTTGACGGTCGGTTTGAAATCTTTTGACGATGCGTGGCTTTCGCAGGGTTTGGCGGAATATAGTGCGTTTTCATTGCGCGAAAGCACTTTGACTGGCGCGAAACTTGATTTATTGCGCCGCGAACTTCTGGAAAAATCTCTGACTTTTGAACAAACCGCTTCATTGGGAAGAACGCCCGCGAATCTCGACGATCAATCGGTCGCGTATCAATACATTATGTTCGGCAAAGGCGCGTTCATTTATAAACTTTTGCGCGACACGCTCGGCGAACAGAAATTTAATCAAATGCTTCGCTCGTTTTTAACGAAATATCGCGGCAAAAATGCTTCGATTTACGATTTTGAAAAGCACGTTTCCGAAGTCGCCGGACAAAATATGCGCTACTTTTTCGCACGTTGGGTTGAAGGCACGGGCGTTCCCGAATTTACCGCCGATTACATAATTTTGCGAACAAAGGACGGTAAATTTATCACACGCGGAACAGTCAAACAAAATTACGATAATCTGCGTCTTCCGGTCGAACTCCAACTCCGTGCCGAAGGTGATGGCGAACTTAGAACGGTCGTTGTTCAAATGGACGAAGCGAGCGCGGATTTCAACATCGAATCAAACGGAAAACCGCTTGATCTGATTATTGATCCGAATTACAAAGTTTTGAGAATTGATTCCGATTTGCGCGTTTCTTCAATTGCGCGGCGCGGAATCGAACAGTTCAAAGAAGGAAACTACGTTGAAGCGCAACAACAATTTGAAGCCGCGCTTAAATTAGACCGTTCAAATTCTTGGATTTATTATCATTTAGGATTGCTTTTCCTCGAACAGCGAAATTACGATCTCGCGGTTGATAATTTTAAAGCGGTTTTGAGCGGAAATCTTCGTCCGCCGTGGCTTGCGGTTTGGGCAAATATCAAAATGGGCAACGCCTACGATGCCAAAGGCGACCGCACACGCGCCGTTGCCGCTTATACACGAGCCGAAAATCTTGGCGACGATTACGACAACGCGCAGGAAGCAGTGAAAAAATACAAAGCAAATCCTTATGATCCGCGTGAGCAGGAAAATAATGCAACTGCGGTGAAATAAAGATAACTATTAGAAAAAAATAAAAAGGTGATGTTTCTTTCAAACATCACCTTTTTATTTTTTAGAAGTTACGCGGTTGAAAAATAAATACTGGAAATAAAAGTTTTAACTTTCGGAATAGATTTTAGATGATAGTTTATAGATGAGAGATAAAGACACGCCAATCTATCATTTATCATCTTTCATCTATAATCTATTCCGAATCTTTTTCTTCAACCGGAATAATTCCTTGTTATAAAATTAGAAGTTCAATCTCATAGCAAATTGAATCTGTCGGTTTGTTCCCAACCCGACGGTTCTGCCGACCGTTCCGTTAATTACGCCGAATTGTCCGACATTATTTAAGGTGAACGCTTGTCCCGGTTGCTGGGATGTCGCGCCTGTACCCAAATTATTCGGAAGTGATGCGGGCGGATTTGCAAAATTCGCGCGGTTAAATAAATTATAAATCTCCGAGCGGAATTGCAATTTTATCTTTTCCGATATGCTGAAACTCTTTTGCAAGGTCAAATCAAATTGATGAAAGACCGGACCTTTCAAAAAGTTGCGCGGCAGGTTTCCGTAAGTTCCCGGTGCGGGAATGGCAAAAGCCGCCGGATTCAGATAACGCAAACCGCCGTCGGTTAAAAACGGATTAACGCCCGGAATCAGATCAGGTCGGCGCGTATTGCGCGAAGCGTTTCCGCCCGGAGTGTTGACGACCGCGATAAACCCTGCGGGCAATGCGCCGGTCGGCAAAGAAATAACAAAACCGTTGCCGACCGTGCTAGTTCCGAGAGCGCATCCGGCAGCATTTTGACAAACCGCAACTACGTCGGCACGCGCAATGCCGATGACGAGCGGACTTCCCGAACGTGCGTTATAAACCCCGCCGACTTGCCAACCGCCCAGAAAAGCATCGGCAACTCCGCCGAAATCATAGCGGCGACCTTTACCGATGGGTAATTCATACAGAGTCGTAACATTCGCACTATGTCGAATATCGAATGTATTGTTGCCAAATTCTTCCGCAAAGCTATACGGATTCTGTGCCGTCGTCGCTTCGTTTGAACCTTGCGTATTCCCAAATGACTTGCCGAATTGATATTGTGCGTTGATCGTCAAACCTTGCGTGAACCGACGATTTACCTGAATTTGCAATGAATCATAACGGTCACGTCCGCCGCTGGTTTTATAATCAATCTCACCGAACGGTTGTAATAACCCCGCCGGATTAGCGATGATTTCGCCGTTGGCGTTCAGACTTTTTCCGACAACATCAAATTCACGAACCGTCGTTACGCCGATGATCTGTCCCGGACAAGTTCCGTTGACAGGTGCGACGCTGCACCGGTTAATAACTCCGACTCCGCCCGGAAGCGGTGCGCCGTTTTGAATGATCGTTTGTCCCGGCAAAATGCGATTCGTGATGCTTCTTAAAAATAAATTGCGTCCCTGCGAACCGACGTAACCGACGGTCAAAACCGTGTTGCCCGGAAGCTGTTGTTGGACAGAAGCCCCGTATTGACCGACGCGCTCCGGCACTCTGTAACCATTCACATCGTAAGCGCGGGGCGTAAATCGCGTCTGCGTTCCGCCGATTGTCGAAACCTGCGTTCCGGTTGCAGTCGTTAAACCGTTTGCCAGAGTTGTCGAACTGCGGAAAACATTACTTTCAATCGGCTGAATCAAATCTTCATATTGTCCCGGACCGTAATAAATTCCGCCACCGGCGCGAAACACGGTTTTTCCTTTAAGAAATTCCGGCGACCATGTAATTCCCAAACGCGGACCGAAATTTGATTTTGATGTTTGATAAAAACCCGTGTCTGACGGAAGTAGTTTGCCGCTCGCCGCGTCGAAGATCACGGCACGGTTATTTTCTTCTTGATTTACCGAATAAAATTCGTAACGCAAACCAAAATTTAAGACGACATTCGGGCGAACGCGCCATTCGTCTTGTCCGTAGCCGATCAGATAATACTGGCGACCTTCGCTCGGACCTTCAAACGGACGGCTGATCGTCGTGATCGGATCAGTCGCCACGCGGAAATCTCCCGGTTGCGACAGATCGCCGATAAATGCCGCCGTCAGATTTCTATTAAGAAGAAAATCCGTCAGATTTCCGTAGCTGTATGTAATGCCGCCGAGTTGGTCGAAATTAACTTTCAAAAGTCTGACTTCGCCGCCGAACTTCATACTGTGATTTCCGCGCGTAACCGAAAGATTATCTATAAAAGAATAAGATGTCGGACGAATCGGTTGAGCGCGTCCGTTTCCGGCGGAAGATTGGCGTGTCAAACCGCCCGGTTCGGTAAAGCCTGTTGCCAAACCGCCGTTCACGCCCGGACTAACGATGTTTCCGGTCAAACGCAGTGAAGTGCGCGTCAGATCGAATCCGTTCAAACCCGTAATATCCGGCACGACCGTTAAAAGATCGGTTGGAGCGCGGTTGATACCGAATTTTGTTTCATTAATGATTGATGATCCGTAAACCTGCGTTAGCGATGCGACAAAGTTATCGGGTTTCTGTCGGGCGTAAATAAAACGACCGCTCGTGCCGTCCGGCGAAAGCAGATTTCCGTTATTCCGTTGATAACGTCCGTAAAAATTGAATTTGTCGTTGATTCTATAATCAATTCGTCCGCTGAAAGCGTCTTCATCGAGTTGTGCCGTGCGATTCACACGATTGACCTGCGCGGCGTTCGTTACACTTCCGATATTAAACGCCTGTCCCGTGCCGACCGGAAAAGCATTAATTACGCCCGTCGCTCGCAAAGCGGCGATTCTTGCGTTGGCGGCTTCGGCATCTGCGGCGTTTAATCCCAATGCCTGACGTGCCGCGATTCCGCGCGGATCACCGGCTTCGCCGGTGTAAAAACCGATAAAATCACGGACAAAATTTGAAGGCGTGGATTCGATACTGTTAAATCCGGCGCGTTGACGCAAACCTTCGTAACTTCCGAAAAAGAATAATTTATTTTTAATGATCGGACCGCCGAACGAACCGCCGAATTGATTCAGGCGAAGCGGCGATTTGTCCGCACCGTCAAAAAAATTGCGGGCATCGAATACGTCATTTCGCAAATAATAAAAGAGCGAACCTTTAAATTCGTTGCCGCCTGATTTGCCGATGACATTGATCTGTCCGCCCGTTCCCGTGCCGTATTCTGCCGGATAATTTGACGAATCAACGCGAAATTCCTGTATGTTTTCAATCGAAGTTTGCAGACGAAACTGCGAACCCTGAACCGTTACATAACCGGGCGAAGCGTCAAAAATCGCGGTTGATTCGATACCGTCGAGTTTGGTTTGATTCTGTTGATTAGCGCGTCCGTTAAAACGCAGATCGCCGAAATTTCCTGTTCCGGTATTGGTTGCACCCGGCGCGTTAAGGTAAAGTTGCGAATAATTGCGCCCGTTGACGGGAAGCTGTTCGACTTCTTTCGCCGAAATGTTCACGCCTAAGCGATTTGAACTCTGATCAATCGAAGCCGGTTCGATTTCGCTTCCCGTAATATTAACAACCGCCGCGACCTCACCGATTTCCAAAACCACATTCAATTCACGCGTTTGCCCGACGGCAAGCGTCAGAGCATCAATCTGCGAAGATTTAAAACCTTCCTGATTGACCGTTACTTTATAATTTCCGGGCGGCAATTGTTGAAAATTGAAAAACCCGTCTTGGTTACTTACTGTATTTCGCTGTGCGCCGGTTTCAGTTGAAACGACCCTTACGGTCGCTCCGACCACGGTTGCTTTGTTAATATCCGTTATGACTCCGCTCAAACCCGCGTTGGTCTGAGCAAAAACACTCTGAGTCAACAACAATGCAAAAACTGCTGTTAATAATTTTATAGTATTGAATCTCATATTTACCTTTAAAAACACTTTTCAAAATAGTTTAGCGGCGGTCATAATGTGCGGATAAACCGCAAACTGCCTGCTTTCTGATAAAATTTTATTTCGATGTTCGGAATGCAAAGTGAAGAATACGCCCGGTTGATTAAAAGAAAATGAATTTAATGTTAATTAAAAGTTAATTATTGAAGAAGAGAATTAGATTTTTGCGAAAAATGTTCGACAGATTGAAATCAAGTAAATTTTAAATAAAGAAAGCATTAAAGATTCATTAACCACTATTTCAAGGAAATGCTCTGTTTTACTTATAAAAAAAATCAATATCAGTAAAAATTGATAATTTTTTCAAAACGTAAAAAAAGCCGAGTTTATTACGATTTAAAAAGTCGGTAGATTGTAGTTCGTTTGCGAAGTTCAAAAAGAAGGTTAAAGCTATCTTTAACAATATCGGATCGGATTGGAATATAAAATCCAATTTCATCAAATGATGGTTTATTCTATTTCTGTTGAGGTGCTTAAATAAATAAAGCCTGTGCAATAGAAAATCAGTATGGCGAATGTTAGTTAGCAACTTCAATTAAACTTCAAGTTCATAGTAACAATGGCACTCGCTACCGCCCGCTATACCGATAATGTCGCCTTCCTGTAGATTTCCAATATCAGATTTAAGCGGTGGTTACCTGCGCTTTATCGCTTTCATTTTCCAAAACATATTTGTAGCTCAGTTCGATTGCAGAATTTACATCTTCCAAAGTTTTCGGATGTTTTTCCGCATTTTGAAGAACAATGTTCCAGATTTCTTCTTCCGAGTAAAATTCCGATTTGCCTTTTTGAATCCAAAAAATCTTGTATGTAATGCGATACGCGATTTCATTGAGCCATTTTGCCCGTTCGACTCGTTCTTCGTCAGAAATTCCATCCATAAAAAGTATTCCGCGCATCGAATCGCTAGTAAAAACAGCCAACAATTGATAAAAATACGTCTTTTGTTGAGCGTCAAATTCACCTATTTTTTCTACAAAATTAAAATCCATAACTTTCTCCAATTTTTTGCGGGTAATATTTTCTATTACCGGAATGCGATTTTTATGCTTAATTTTCTAAAAATCAGCCAAAATCGAAAAGAATTAATTATTGTCTTGCTGACAAATTGTAAAAATCTAACGTATTTACGCAAAATTTTTTGCCGTTATTTTTGAGTTATCAAACTGTTTTCAAAAAAATTTTAATGTTAGAATTGCGAACGAATGCAGTTTTCTTTCAATCTAAATCCGTTCAAAAAATGAGTTTAATACGAATTTTGGTTTCATCAATGATAACCGCAAATTTATCGGCTAAAACGATTGTAAAATGGAAAATTATTATGAGTAAAATTGTGAAAAATCGTCGTTACGGCAAAATTTTATTGTTTTGGATTTTAGTTGCCGGTTTCTCGTCTTTCGCCCCCGCGCAGACAGTTGATCCTTCTCTGCTAGACATTGACCGGATATTTAATTCCGAAGACTTTAACGCACAATCTGTCGGCGGCTTTCGCTGGCTCAAATCGGGCGACGCATATACCAAAATCGAACCTTCGGCAAGCGTTCAAGGCGGAACGGATTTAGTCAGCTATGATTTTGAAAAAAATACGCGAAATGTGTTGATTTCCGCTAAAAATCTTATTCCGATGGGCGAAACTGTGCCTTTAACAATCAATGCTTACGAATGGTCAGCGGACAATCGGCAAATGCTGATTTATACAAACTCAAAAAAAGTTTGGCGTTTGAATACACGCGGTGATTATTGGGTTTTGGATTTGGCAGGAAAACTCAAAAAACTCGGCGGTGATGCTAAACCTTCGACATTGATGTTTGCCAAATTTTCGCCTGACGGCAAGCGTGTCGGCTATGTTCGGGAAAATAATCTGTATGTCGAAAATTTGGCGGACGGCAAAATTATTCAACTCACCAAAGACGGCTCAAAAACCTTAATAAACGGGACTTCCGATTGGGTTAATGAAGAAGAATTATTTCTGCGCGATTGTTGGCGTTGGAGTCCTGACAGCCAATCAATCGCTTTTTGGCAATTTGATGCAAGTAACATTAAAGAGTTTATTTTAATTAACGACACAGATGAGCTTTATCCGACATTGACTTATATTCCGTATCCGAAAGCGGGAACGACCAATGCGGCGGTGCGCGTCGGCGTGATAAATGCTGACGGCGGCGAAACAATTTGGATGAAAACTCCGGGCGACTTGCGTCAGCATTATATTGCAATGATGGACTGGGCGAACAATTCCGACGAGCTAATTTTGCAACATCTCAATCGTCTGCAAAATACGAATCAAGTAATGTTTGCCGATGCCAAAACGGGAAATGTCCGCACGGTTTTGACCGAAAAAGATGAGGCTTGGGTTGATGTTGATATGCCGAAAATGACTTGGCTCAATGACGGAAAAAGTTTTCTCTGGACGAGCGAACGCGACGGTTGGCGGCACGTTTATCAGGTTTCGCGTGATGGAAAAGATGTAAAACTTATCACGGTCGGCAATTTTGATGTCGAAAGCATTCAATCTGTTGATGAACAAAACGGCTGGCTTTATTACATCGCGTCGCCCGAAAATGCGACTCAGCGGTATCTTTTCCGCACGCGCATTGACGGTAACGGAAAGATTGAAAAGATCACGCCCGAAACACAAAAAGGCTCGAATTTTTACAACATTTCGCCAAACAGCCGTTGGGCAATGCACGTTCATTCGGCTTTTGGCAAAGTTCCAAGTTTTGAATTTGTTGATGTTGCCAATAAAAAAGTGTTGCGGACGATTGTTGATAATGCCGAATTGCAGGCGAAAGTTGATCGGCTCAAGAAAGGAGCGCAGGAATTTTTCAAAATTGACATCGGTGAAAACGTAATGCTTGACGGTTGGATGATGAAACCGCCCGATTTTGATCCGAACAAAAAATATCCGATTTTGTTTTATGTTTACGGCGAACCTGCCGGACAAACCGTTTTGGATGCTTGGGGCAACACTAACTATTTGTGGTTCACGATGTTGTCGCAACAAGGCTATATTGTGGCAAGTGTTGACAATCGCGGAACTCCTGCACCTCGCGGACGTGCTTGGCGCAAAAGCGTTTATCGCAAAATCGGTGTGATTTCATCGCAAGATCAAGCCAACGCCGTCAAAGCGATGACCGCTAAAATGCCGTTTATTGACGCTTCGAGAGTCGGAATCTGGGGTTGGAGCGGCGGCGGTTCTTCAACTTTAAACGCAATGTTTCGTTACCCGGACATTTATAAAATGGGAATGTCGGTCGCGCCCGTTCCGAATATGCGTTTTTATGACACGATTTATCAAGAACGCTATATGGGATTGCCCGATGCCAACGCCGAAGATTACACAAACGGTTCGCCAATCACTTTTGCCAAGAGCTTGAAAGGTGATTTGCTGATTGTTCAC
>JBBSAX010000103.1:0-16802 GCA_038251885.1 Pyrinomonadales bacterium
AGTCATCGAACGACATTTTTAGTTTCAAGATTGATAAATAGCGCGGCGGCAATCGAACAAGCGGTTGCGGCAAATTTGCGCGACGTTTTGCGCGAAAGTTTTAATCTGGTCGCATTTCTTGGAGCAGCATTTTATTTCAATTGGCGTTTGATGCTCGGCGCTTTGGTAATCGCGCCTTTGATCGCCGGATTAACTTCAAAATTCAGCAAATCTTTGCGGAAATTGGCGGAAGAAACCTACGAAGGAAACAAACTTTTAACTGACACGGTTCAGGAAACACTTTCAAATCACGCAATTGTCAAAGCGTATCGCGGCGAAGAACGCGAGAAAAAGCGTTTTGCCAAAGTCGCCGGAATGATCGCCCGTGCCAATCTTCGTTCAGGCAGAATTTCCGCAACTTCTCCGCCCGTTTTGACGACAATCGGAGTTATCGCCGTTGTTACACTTCTATTTTTCGGTTTACGCGAGATCAATACGGGAAATATGGAAGCCGCACAGTTTTTTGCATTTTTGGCTTTGCTTTTCAAAAGTTACGATCCGATGCGGAAAATTTCCCGCCAGCACAATGAGATTTCCAAAGCATTTGCGGCGGCGAGAGATGTTTGGGACGTTTTAGATATTGACGATGAATTGCCCGAAAAACCCGATGCGATTGAACTTAAACCTTTGCAAAACAAGATCGAACTTAAAGATGTTTCATTCAAATATCACGATGACAAGAAATCCGTAGTTAAGAACGTCAATCTTGAAATTCCTAAAGGCAAAATGGTTGCACTCGTCGGCGAAAGCGGTGGCGGAAAATCGAGTTTGATCAAGCTTATTCAAAGACTGCACGATGTTTCGGAAGGCGCGATTTTGTGGGATGGAACTGATTTGCGCGATGGTAAAATCGTAAGTTTGCGAAAGCAAATCGCGCTCGTTACGCAAGAAACTGTTTTGTTTAACGACACGATAAATTACAATATTTCTTACGGAAAACCCGACGCGAGCCGCGAAGAAATCGAAGAAGCCGCGCGAATCGCTTTTGCCGACGAATTTATCAAGGAATTACCCGAAGGCTACGAAACTCTTGTCGGAGAACGCGGAATTTTCCTTTCCGGCGGACAACGGCAACGCATCGCCATCGCCCGCGCCGTTCTTATAAATGCGCCGGTTTTAATTTTGGATGAAGCGACTTCTGCGCTCGACACGGAATCCGAGCAACTTGTCCAAAAAGCCTTGAATTATCTGATGGAAAACCGAACTTCGATTGTCATCGCACACAGACTTTCTACTATCAGACGCGCCGATAAAATCGTCGCAATGCAAAAAGGTAAAATAGTCGAAAGCGGCACACACGAAGAATTACTGACAAGAGGCGGAGTTTATAAACGACTCTATGAACTCCAATTTGCCGAAGAAGAATTTTTGGAAAAAACAAATATATGAAATCAATGACAGGATTCGGACGCGGAACAATTTCGATTGAAAACTTTTCCGCAACCGTTGAAATAAAAACAGTTAATAATCGTTTCTTAGATATTAGTCTGCGGCTGCCGAACGAATTACAACCGATTGAAGCGGACTTAAAGCGTTTGATCACGGAAAGACTTTCGCGCGGACGGATTGATGTAAATCTGAATTACGAACGTAATGAAGATGTCACTTATGAACTGAATCGCCCGCTGATTTCGGGTTATATTGCCGCCCTTAATGAAATGAAGGAAGTTTTCGGTTTGGAAGGCGATCCCGATATGAATTACATTGCGCGTCTTCCAAATGCGTTGCAGACGACAAAAGCCGATTTGAACGAAAATTATTCCGGCGCAATTAAAAATGCGTTTAATAATGCGCTGGACGAACTCGAAAAAATGCGTGAAGTCGAAGGTTTATCGCTGAAAAACGAACTCGAATCAAGACTTTCCGGTGTTGAAAATCAAATTCCGTTGATCGAAGCCGAAAGCGAAAATGTTGTTGAAGAATACCAAGATCGCTTGAGCAAAAAAATCTCGGATATGCTAGAAAAAAGCGATTCGCAAATTGAAATTGATCAAGGCAGACTCGCGCAGGAAGTTGCATATTTGGCAACTAGAAGCGATATTTCCGAAGAAATTACGCGCCTGAAAAGTCATATCGAGCAGTTTCGTTCGATTATGAATGAAGAAAAAGATGTGGGCAAGAGGCTCGATTTTTTAACGCAGGAATTGAACCGCGAAGCAAACACAATTGCTTCAAAAACACAGAATCTGATCGTCAAAGAATCCTCTTTGACGATCAAATCAGAAATCGAAAAAATTCGTGAACAGGTTCAGAATGTCGAATAGGAAAGTCTAGGAAGTGTAGGAAGTCTAGGAAGTCTGGAAAGCCAGTTTTACTGGTTGCCTTCAAAGATTCTTTAACATCGAAGACTTCCACGACTGGCTAGACTTCCTACACTTCCTAGACTTAAAAAGAAAATGAAAGGTAATTTAATCATAATCAGTTCGCCGTCGGGCGGAGGAAAAGGCACTTTGATTAAAGAGATTTTAAAGACTGTGCCGAAAATCGGTTATTCGGTTTCATTCACGACGCGAAAAATGCGTGAAGGCGAACAAAACGGACGCGATTATTTTTTCGTGAGCATTGAAGAATTTAAAGATTTGATCGAAGAAGGCGAGTTTTTGGAATATGCCGAAGTCCACGGAAATTTTTACGGAACTTCCATAAAACAGGTGGAAAGTGAGATTGCAATCGGGCGCGATATTATTTTGGAAATTGATGTTCAAGGCGCACATCTGGTTTTAGAAAAAATGCCGAATGCTGTCAGTATCTTTATTTTGCCGCCTTCTTACGAAACTCTGCGGCGGCGTTTGACCAGTCGCGGGACAGAAAGACAGAAAGATTTGGAACTCAGATTAAAGAATTCTTTTGCAGAAGTCAGTCGCTTTACAGAGTTTGAATTTGTCGTGATTAACGGCGAAATTGAAGAAGCAACACGCGACTTAGAAGTAATAATTTTAGCTGAAAGATTAAAACGGATTAGACAAACCGGGTCAATTCAAGGTATTTTAGATAGTTTCGATGTATAAATTACGAACACAATCGGAGAGTTATTTTATTATGGCAGAGAATACGGAAGAATTAGCAGAAGAAACGAATCATGTAGAAGAAAATGAGAATCTTGAAATAGATTCGAAATACCGCAAGATTATTTTAGCCGCGCAGAGAAGCAAACAACTTCAACGCGGTGCAACGCCTCGCATTGATATGGATTTGAAGCATCATAAACCGACACGCGTTGCAATGAAAGAACTCGAAAAAGGGTTTGTTCAATTTGATACCGTGAAGATTAAAAATTGATTTTTTAAAATTTAGTTTTGAAAAGAAAAATGCTGATGAAATTTAAGTTTCATCGGCATTCTCATTTTTAAAGATTTGTTTTAGTGGAAACTAAACGGCGTTTTTCGCGGTTCCATTCGGCAAACTTCATTGCCGCATCGCGGGCTTCGATTTCAAAAGGAATATCAAAATATGCTTCTTGTCTCGAATTTAGATCCCACTTTTTTTTTCCGCGTAAATTATTTACATAACATTTTAAATAATTAAAGAAAAACCCATAAAAGCCGTGCTTTTGATATTGAATAACATGTGTAATTTCGTGTGCCGCAAGTTGCTCTGACAATCTCGGTTCGTCCAAATTATTGACGGAAATCAAAGCCGGCAGAATAAAAATTCTACGCCCGAAGGTAATGCCGTGAACTTTGATAAAATAGGTAAAAAAACGGGTGAAACCGCCGCCATAAAAATAAATTTTCGGCAAAGCGAATTTTTCGTCTTGATAATATTCTTTAAAAAACTCTTCTAGACTTTTGTGCGAATCATTAGCCAATTTCATCAATTTTAAGTTTAAGCGATTTTTTGAAAAAACTTAACGCGGGAAATCCAATTTCAGACAAAAGAGCTGAAAGTCAATTTTGACTTTCAGCTCTTTTGTCTGAAATTGGATTTTTACGTCAAACTATTTGTTAATTGCATCACCAACCGATTTTACCGCATCGCCTACTTTGCGTTTGACATTGCCCCAACTTTCTTGCGTTTCACCCTCGGCGTTCTGAACTTCGCCTTCGGCTTCCAGTTCTTTGTCGCCGGTCAATTCCCCTACTTTGTCTTTAACGGTTCCTTTAACTTGTTCCCATTTCCCTTCGACTTCATCTTTATTAGGTGTTGACATAATTTTTATTTGCGATTTCCAAATTGCAATTTGCAATATTGAAAATCTTTCTCCTTGTTTATAATTTGTATGAATTAATTACATTTTTCATACTTGATTTTCATAAATGCAATTTACATACCGAAAGATCGCAAATTGAAAATATCTAAGCAGAAAAAAAAGTTTTTAGGTTTCATAAATGCGTAAACGACTTTTTGCACCGCATTTTAATTAACCATTCACAATTTACAATTTACAATTATCTATCTACATTCCTTTATAATTCGGACCGCCGCCGCCTTCGGGCGTTACCCAATTTATGATTTGATACGGATCGGCGATATCACAAGTTTTGCAGTGAACACAGTTTGAAAAATTGACTTTTATCTCGCGCCGTCCGGTTTTATCACTCGGCTGCATTTCATAAACCGCTGCCGGACAAAATCTTTGACACGGATTCCCAAATTCTTCAGCGCAACGCGTCGCGCATATTTCCGTATCAAGAATATGCAGATGCGATGGTTGATCTTCGTTATGAGAAACAGCGGCGTGATAAACATCTGTAATTTTGTCAAAAGTTACATCATTATCGAATTTTAAATCAGGATACCGCTGTTCTAGCGCGTCGCCTTTGTAATTGTAATCCTCCAATTTTTTATAACGCAGATGTCCGGCATCGTGATGGATTTTGTCCAGAAAACCCCAACCCGCACCGCCTGATAAAAATTGCAAACCACCGTTTAGAAGCGCAGACCAGCGACCTTTTTGAAAAGAAGCATGAAAATTGCGAACCGCATGAAGCTCATCATAAATCCAACTCATTTCAAATTTATCTTCAAAATATTTGAGTGTATTTGAAGTAAAATCATCGTGATTAAAGGCATTGACAATAACTTCTGCCGCGAGCATTCCAGATTTCATCGCGGTATGAATGCCTTTAATACGCTGACCGTTCAAAAACGAAGCGCAATCGCCGACAAGCAAAAGACCGTCAGCATAAAGTCGCGGCATCGTGTGATAACCACCCGCATTTATTGTTTTCGCGCCGTATTTTATCATTTTGCCGCCCGCAAGGATTGCCGCAACTTCCGGGTGAGTTTTGAATTTTTGAAATTCAGCATGAGGATCAATCAGCGGATCGAAATAATCCAAGCCCGTCACATAACCGATGCTGATGATGTTATTTTTCATCCCGTAAATCCAACCGCCGCCGTAAGTTTTTGCATCCGAAGGAAAACCGAGCGTGTGAATCACCATACCTTCGTTGATATTTCCTGCCGGAACTTCCCAGAGTTCTTTTACGCCAAGACTGAAAACTTGAACTTCCTTTTCGTGATCCATATCCAGTCTTTTAATGACCTGTTTTGCCAGTGAACCGCGCGAACCTTCGCCCAAAACTGTGATTTTGGCTAGCAGATCAACGCCCGGCTCAAAATTTGCTTTCGGTTTGCCCTCCTTGTCAATTCCCTTATCGCCCGTGCGAACGCCGATAACACAGTCATTTTCGTCATAAAGCAATTGCGAACCCGGAAATTCGGGGAAAATATTTATTTCGGCTTCTTCACATTTTTCAGCCAGCCATTCGCACATTTTGCTGAGAGAAATTATGTATTTGCCTTTATTAATCAGCGGTGGCGGTGTAATTGGGGCTTTAATCTTTTTATTTTTAGTCAGATACCAAAACGCATCTTCCGTCACGACCGAATCAACCGGACAACCTTGTTCAAGAAAATCCGGCATTAATTCGCGCAGAGCAATCGGGTCCATCACTGCACCCGACAAAATATGCGCTCCGACGGCAGAACCTTTTTCGATGATTCCGATCTCCAAATCATCAATTCTTTTGCCCGGTTTTAGTTTGTTTTCAACAAGTCTGTTGTGTTCTTTAACCTGTTTTTTTAAATGCAAAGCCGCTGCCAGATTTGCCGGACCTGCGCCGACAAAAACTACGTCCATTTCTAATTGTTCGCGTTCTATCATAATTTTCCTCTGTGTAAAAAATGAATGGTCATTCAGTTTATTAAACTATAACAAAACAATAGATTTTCATCTAGTCAGATACTCAAAAACGATGTATATTCAAATAAAATATGCCGACTAAAGTAATTCATTTTTGTTCAGATCAATTTATCAAAATTATAACACTAATTGTTATTTTTATTACTTTCCAGAATTGTGCGGCTAAAAGACAGATAAATCCTGACTTATCTGACAAAATGCCGCAAAAGATTTTATGGGCTTGGGAACGTCCTGAAGATTTACATTTTATAGATACAAACAAATTCGGCGTTGCATTTCTGGCGCAAACGCTTTATTTACAAAATGATGAAGTCAAGTTTAATCCCCGCCGTCAGCCTTTGGAAGTTCCGGCAAATACATATTTAATCGCCGTCACAAGAATCGAAACCGAGAAAAACGACAATCGTCCGAAATTGTCGGAAGATCAGAAAATCAAGATTGTTTCTTTGATCAAAAAGACATTAGAATTGCCCGATGTCAAAGCGATTCAGATTGATTTTGATGTCGTTTCATCTGAAAGACTTTTCTACAAAAATCTGGTTATTGATTTGAAAAAAAATTTGCCCGAACAAACGCTTTTAACGATTACATCGCTGGCTTCGTGGTGCGTCGGCGACACCTGGTTTAACGAATTTCCGATTGATGAAGCTGTTCCGATGGCTTTTCAAATGGGCGCAGATGACAAAACAATCCGTGATTTTTTGGCTAAAGAAAATGATTGGAACGAACCACTTTGCCGAGGAAGTTACGGCATTTCGCTGGACGAACCGCTAAACTCAAAATTTAAACCGAATCGCCGAATTTACTATTTTAACCCGAAGGCTTGGAAAGAAGCCGATTTACAAAAACTCGACCGATAAAAATTTTATGAAAACCCGTTTTAAATTTGCTGCTTCGATTTTATTATTTTTAAATTTTTTAATTTATAGTTTGCCTGTTGCTTTGGCTTGCGGTCCGTCGTATATTTCGCCGATTTTTGAATACGAACACGCACCGGAAAATCCGTTTCAAAATTATGCGTCGGGAAAACTCGGCATCATTAAACCGACTCAAAGACGTGTCGTTTTATTTGCGGCTTATCGTTATTTATCAGGCGGCGGATTTACGGCTGATGAACAAAAAGGTTTGATCGAAGTTTGGAATGCGGAGTTTAATAATAAGGATTTTTCTGACAATTCGGTTGAAGAAGCGGTTAAAAATTGGGTTGCGGCACGAAAAGACGTTATTCCGAAAGAAGAAAAACTTCCCGAAATTTACACCGAAAGGTCTTACGGCGGTTATGAATTTTTCCCGAATTGCACAAAAAATGCTTTTGAAACCGCCACGCAAACCCTGAAAGACAGAGTTTCGAGTTACGGTGCAGACGATAAAGACGTAAAAGAATGGCTTTCAGGTCAGGACAAAGTTTTTACAAATTGCTCGATTGGCAGACAAATTCCCGATGCGCCGAGTCCTTCAATGCCCGAATGGCTTAAAAAAGACCGTGATTATCAGCTTGCGGCGGCGGATTTTTACTCCTTGCATTACGACGAAGCAAAAAATCGTTTTGCCTTGATCGCGGCTGATACTGATTCGACTTGGCAGGAAACGGCGCAATATCTCGTCGGCAGAACTTTGATTCGTTATGCAAGTTCCGTCAAAGATGAAACAAAGAAAAATCTGCTTTACACCGAAGGCGAACAACAATTGCAGATTTCAGCTTCCAGAGGCGGAAAATATTCAGATTCGGCGAAAAGAATGATTGGTTTGGTCAAATATCGCTTGCGTCCGCAGGAAAGAATCCGCGAACTTGCACAGGATTTATCTTATCAAAGCACGGATGAAAATTTTCGGCAGGATTTAATTGATTATTCGTGGCTTTTGGACAAATTTGAAAAAGAAGGTTTGGAAGCTGAAGAACAGCGAAAAAAAGAAACGGAAGCCAAAGAAAACGAAGCAAATTCAAATACTTCCATTTCCGAAAACGCCAATACTTCCGAAGAAGCTAATTCCGATCCGAATGACAATCGCCTGTCTATATATTTCGGAAATGAAGATTACTCAAAAAGTTACACAATAAAAATCGCGCCGGAGGCGACGGACGATGAAGCGATTGCCGAAGCCGAAAAAGTTGCCGGAACTTTGACCGACAAAATGAAACAATCAATCCGCGAAGCGCGTCAGAGTGCTTATGCGAGTCGCTTTTCCGAAACTACGGATTCTACTTATCAAGGCGGTTATTACGGTGAAACAGAAAGATCCTTAGCAGTTTTGCCGCAGTTTTTGCGTCAGGACGATTTATCCGATTGGCTTTTTACCTATCAAATTCAAAATCAGGAAGCCTATCTTTATTCGCTTCAAAAACATAAACAAAATCGTTCCGATTTATGGTTAATGACAGCGATTTCAAAAGCCGATGCAACTTCAAGCGATTTAAATTATTTAATGGAATCGGCTAACCGTGCAAGTCGGAATTCTCCGGCTTATCAAACTATTGCTTATCATCAAGCCCGAGTTTTATTACTTCAAAATAAAAACGCCGCAGCGAAAAAACTTCTCGATTCGGTATTGAATTCTTCACTCGAACTGACAACTTCGGCGCGAAATCAGTTTCTCGAACTGCGCGTAAAAATTGCGGAAAACTTAGACGAATATCTGAAATATTCGCAACTCAAACCGTTTGCCTTCGATTGGGACGGCGAAAGTATGACGATTCAAGAGATAATTATCTTGCAAAAATCGTATTACAATCCCGAATATGACAAACAAACAAAAGAAGAATACGACCGGGAAATTGATAAACAATATAAAGATAAATTGGCGTGGGACAATCGTTTGATGTTTAATTATCAAACGACGGCTTCAATCAATGAATATTTTCCGCTTTCTTTGCTGATCGAAACGGAAAAATCGTCCGCCCTTCCCGATTATTTGCGCGAAAGGTTTGCGCTGGCAATATTTACACGCGCTCTGGTTTTAGAAGATTTTGCCACTGCCGGAAAGTTTGCGCCTCAGGTTTTGAAATATAAACCTGAAATGATTGAACTAATCAATCAATTTAATACTGCCAAAACCCTTCCGGCAAAAAGAGATGCCGCGCTCTATTTAACTTTAAAAAATCCGATTCTCACGCCATTTATCGAAGACGGTTTGGGGCGCGATGACAACGAAGTCAACCAATGGGATTCGGACGATTGGTGGTGTGCGCCATATATTCCCGAAGATGAATCAGAAACTGAAGAACAATATCGCGCGAAAAAACCTTCATTTGTTACCGATGCTCAAGTTAAATCGGCAAAAGTCGAACGGCAAAAATTGGTTGATTTAGGCGACGCGCCAAAATATCTCGGCGAAAAAGTAATCGCGTGGCAAAAACGTGCGCCGCTCGATAAACGGATTCCCGAAAGTCTTTACACAATTTATGAAGCCAACGGCTGGACAAAATACGGTTGCGGAAACAATGAAGAGTTGCGAAACACGGTGAAAGATTTACTGAAAAAACGCTATCCGAAAAGTGAATGGACGCGGAAAATCTTTGACGAAGAACGGGAAAACCAATGAAAAAAAGCGGAAATATTTCCGCTTTTTTTTTGCTGATCAGTTTTTCAAATTAAAACTGTGAATTAGCCGCAGAAACCACTTTATTTGCAGCATCATTCATACCTTTTGCAACTATAAAATTCATTCCTGATTCGGCAATGACGCGGTTGCCTTCCTCGACATTTGTGCCTTCCAGACGAACGACAATCGGGATTGAAACGCCTAAATTTTTTCCGGCGGCGACAACGCCTTTGGCAACCATATCGGTTCTAACAATTCCGCCGAAAATGTTGACCAAAACAGCTTTAACATTCGGATCGGCGAGCAAGATTTTGAATGCGCTTTCGACTCTTTCTTGTGATGCGCCGCCGCCGACATCCAAAAAGTTCGCCGGTTCGCCGCCCGCGAGTTTGATAATATCCATGGTCGCCATTGCTAAGCCTGCGCCGTTGACCATACAACCGATGTTCCCGTCGAGTTTGATATAACTTAGATCGTGTTTCGACGCTTCGATTTCGAGCGGTTCTTCTTCGTCCAAATCGCGTAATTCGGCATAATCTTTATGGCGAAACATTGCATTATCATCAAAATTCACTTTTGCATCCAAAGCGATAAGGCGATTATCTTTTGTTTTCAAAAACGGATTGATTTCAAGGATCGTCGCATCCATTTTCGCGTAAGCCTCATAAAGCGAAATCATAAATTTCGCGGCTTGTCCGATCAATTCATTCGGCAAACCTAGTCCGAATGCCAGATTTCTGGCTTGAAATCCCTGCAAACCCAAACCGGGTTCGATCGTTTCTTTTAAGATTTTTTCGGGAGTTTTTGCCGCGACTTCTTCGATCTCCGTTCCGCCTTCTGCTGAAGCCATAAAAACGTCTTTTCCACTTTCACGGTCAAGCGTGATTGCCAGATAAAATTCCTGATCAATCGGTAAACCTTCTTCGATCAAAAGCGTTTTAACTTCGCGTCCTTCAGGTCCGGTTTGATGCGTAACAAGATTCATTCCGATCATTTCTTCGGCTATTTGTCTTGCTTCTTCCGGCGATTTTGCCAATTTCACACCGCCGCCTTTGCCGCGTCCGCCGGCGTGAATCTGTGCTTTGACGACGACGACATCAGTTCCCAATTCCTTTGCCGCATTTTCGGCTTCTTCCGGCGTTTTTGCCACAATTCCGCGCGGAACGGGAACGCCGAAGTTCTTTAACAATTCTTTCGCTTGATATTCGTGTATTTTCATTGTTTTTTTAACTTTTATGTGATTTTGATAGAGAAAGTTTAACTTTTGCAAAAATAAAAAGCAAAGACCGAAATATTATCGGTTATTGCTTTTTATTTTAGTCAATCTCAAAAGATTTGATTGATTCGGTTATAAATTTATCTCGATTTTCAACAGTTGCCACTTTCCGTCGCGCCGAACATATTCGTATTTAAATTTCACAGCGTTAGGGGTAGTCGGAAATTCACCATTTGCATTAAGCAGTGTAAAACCCTTTTCTTCACGAAGGGCGGGTTTCGGCGAAAATTGTGGAACTTCTTTTGCAGAATCTTTCAAAATCGGTAAAACTAAATTTTTTTTATCAACAAAAACCTTAAAACCTTCTTTCATTTTTTCGGGAGTGTATCCGGCTTGCAATTCAGTGGAAGAACTTTTTAGAAAATCTGTAAAATCCTCTTTTTCCAAAGCATTTGCAAAATCAGAAGTTGTTTGTTTGACCAACGATTGCAGTTCGGAATCCGATGGAAGTTCGGCTTTTTCACCACCTAAATTGAAATTGCAGGCTAAGCCGACAATACTCAAAATTAATAACGCGCAAAGAAAAGTTATCTTTGCATCTTTTTGTTTTTTCATTCTTTCCAAAAATTTTATCAACATTTTATTCTCCTAAATATAAGATCAAAAACTATTTTTTGCGCCAAGGATCAAGCAATGTTTTCCAACTTTCAACTGTTCGTTCATATTCGCCCGGACATCGAACAGCTCTTGCTTCCGGCAGAAAACCCTTGTCAACAATGTCTGCATATTTCTGCATATTCGAGCCGTAAAGCATACAAAGTGCGTTATAAAATCTCTGTTCCTGCAAAAGATGTTCATCCGCTAAATTAGCTTTATCGGGAACTTTTCCCTTAGATTCGATGCGGAATGCTTCGGCGGCGGAAAAAACGGCATTTACACCGTCTTCACCTAATTCTTCAAGATTTATATATGAAGAACAGCGGTCAGCCGCATCTTCTTCATTTGCCGTAATCGGCAGTTTGTAAGTATCAATCAAAGCGTGTCCGATCTCGTGCAGAAAAACGAATTGAACGGCTTCGGACATTTTTTGCGATGCCAATTTGTCACTTTCACCGTTGCTCTTAAAAACTTTAAAGAAATGTTCCATCAATTCATAACAAACCGTTACTGATGAATCTGACGGATCATAAAAGGCATTTATCTCGCCGCAATCTTTTGTCCGCAAATAAATATCGTTTGGTAATATCAGAGCATTATTTAATTTAACAGCCGCTTTTTCCAAAGTTTTGGCTTCTGTTATTTGAACATCAAGGTCTTCGTAGCGCGGATTTTTTACATCTATATGTTCGACAATAAAATCGCCGCGATCTTTTTCTTTGCCTTTAACTTCTTCTTGTTCCTCAGTTTTCTTCGGCTTTGCTTCATCATTACTTTTATTTTCTACCGTTTTTGAATCATTTGCAGGAACAGTTTGATTGGCAAATCTGTCGGAATTGCAGACACAAGCTGTGATAAAAATTAAGATTAAAAAAACTGCTAAAACATTGAATAAATTTCGGCTCATAAATTTAATAAAGGAAAGAATTTTTAATGGATTAGACACCTTTTTTAGTTGGTTTGTCAACTTTTTAAAACAAAAACGGCTGATAAAATTATCAGCCGTCTTTGTTTTTGGAAAAAATTTTAGATTATTGTGATTTTTCAACCAATTTAAGAAGCGTCCGAACAGCAACAGCGGTCGGACCTTTTGATTGATGCGATGTGGTTTCATCCGCCCATGCAGTTCCCGCAATATCGAGATGCGCCCATTTTGCTTTATCAATGAATTCCTGAATAAAAACTGCGCCCATAATTGTTCCGGCTTTACGCGAAGGACCGATATTTTTGATGTCGGCGATGTCGGATTTGATTCCCTTGCTGTAATCTTTTCCGACCGGCAATTGCCAGAAATTTTCTCCGGCTTCCTTACCGCATTCGATGATCTCATCAACAAATTCTTGATCGTTGCCCATAATTCCGGTGTTCAAATCGCCTAGCGCAATAATAACCGCACCGGTCAAAGTTGCCATATCAACGATTTTTGTCGCGCCTTGTTTTTCAGCGTAATGAACCGCATCAGCAAGAACCAGACGACCTTCGGCATCAGTATTTAAGATTTCAATCGTTTTTCCGTTCATTGCTGTGACAACATCGCTCGGACGCGAAGCCTTGCCGCCCGGCATATTTTCGACCGCCGCGATAACACCGATAACCGGAATTGAAGGCTGCAATTTACCGATTGCCATCATCGCGCCGAGAACGGTTGCGCCGCCGGTCATATCGTATTTCATCGCTTCCATTCCGGCTGCCGGTTTGATTGAAATTCCGCCTGTGTCAAACGTAATTCCTTTGCCAACCAATGCGAGCAATTCACCTTTTTTACCCGTGCTTTTCTGAGGTTCGTATTTAAGAAAAATTAATTTTGCGGGTTGAGCCGAACCGATTGAAACGCTGAGTAGCGAACCCATTCCCATTTTTTCCATTTTGGCTTCGTCCAGTATTTCGCACTTCAGCCCGACATCTTTTGCCATTTTCTTGGCACGGTTTGCCATTTCGGTCGGAGTTAAGATATTCGGCGGTTCGTTTGCCAAGTCGCGTGTAAAATTCATCGCTTCGCCTATCGCTTCACCGCGACTCAAACCGTTTTTCAAATCTGCTGTTTTCGCGCCTTCAACACAAATTACAAAGTTGGAAATTTCCTTCGTATTTTTGTCTTTTGTTCTGTATTTGTCGAGTTCAAAACCGCTCGTCAAAACACCTTGCATTGCATTTGCAGCAGTTTCTCCGGCATCGCCTTCGCAACGCGCCAACAGCGCAAAACTTTTGACGTTGCGCTTGCTTAAATATCTCGCCGCCGTGCCTGATAAAACTGAAACGTCTTTTGCCGAATACTCTGCCTTATCGCCGACACCGACGAGCAAGAGCCGTTTTGCTTTGATTTTTCCTTTGCCGTCAAAGAGCAAATAAGCAACATCGCCTTTTTCGCCTTTGAATTCTTCGGATTTGATAACCGCCGCGACCGAACCGCTCGTCAATTTATCAAATTCCTTTAAAACATCCGTTGTCGCTTTTTCGCCTTTAAATACCGCTACCGCTAAGGCTTCGACATTTGCTTCGCTAAAATTACCTGTAATTCCTTGAGATTTCATCTATACTCCTATTAAATTTTACTGAATTAATCTTTAAATTTTCCCGCAAAAATTATCTAAAACTCTCTTTTATCTGGGCGCGAGTTTCCTTTTCGATTGTTTTTCCTTTCAAGGTTTCGCGCTTGTCATATAATTTTTTACCTTTCGCAACGCCGATTTCAAACTTTATCCGCCCGTTTTTCCAGTAAATTTGCGTTACAATCAGCGTCATTCCCTTTTGCATTATTTCTTTTTCAAGCCGCTCGATTTCCTTTCGATGAAGCAGTAACTTTCGCGTTCGCAAAGGGTCGTGATTTTGTTTATTTCCGTGGGAATACGGCGAAATATGGGTATTAAACAACCAGACTTCATTATCCTTAATTGTCACATAAGATTCCTTTAATTGAATCCTTCCAGCCATAATACTCTTGACTTCTGTTCCCTGCAAAACAATTCCCGCTTCATAAGTGTCAGAAATATGATATTCAAAAAATGCTGAACGGTTTTTTATTATTTCCTTAACTTCTGTGGACATACCATATTATTTTGCCTTGCAAAAGCGCAACGTGCAAGTTTATAACTACTTAATCAATTTGACAACCGCCGATTAGCTACATAAATTTATAAATATTGAATGTTGGGAGATCGTCTAATGGTAGGACTCTAGTTTCTGGATCTAGCTATCGGGGTTCGAATCCCTGTCTCCCAGTTCAATAAATTAAAAACTTATGACTTGGTTTGAAACAGAAATTCGCGTTCGTTATGCCGAAACTGACAAAATGGGCATCGTCCATCATTCAAATTATTTGATCTGGTTTGAGTTTGCACGAAGTGAATTCTGCCGTTCGCGCGGTTTTTCATATCTCGATATGGAACGCGACGACGCTTTGATGTTGGTTGCGGAAAGCTATTGCCGTTATAAAGCACCGGCGTTTTACGAAGATATTTTAATTATTCGCGCCAGTATTTCCAAAGTCAGAAGCCGAAGTATTCAGTTTATATATGAAGTTCACCGTCCGTCTGACAACACGCTGATCGCGGAAGGAGAAACTCTTCACGTTGTTACCGACAGCCAAAAAAAGGTTAAATCACTTCCCGCAATTTATAAAGAAAAACTTCTCACCGAACCGATTCCTGATGAAAAAGCCATTCCGACAGATGATGCTCCTCACTAAAATTCAAATATTAACGTCAATGCGAAATAAGAGATTTTCTGCCCACGAAACACACGAAAAGCATTAAAAAAATGCAATAAATTTAATTTGTCTTTTCTTTTTTCGTAAATTTTGTGTGTTTCGTGGGCAAATTCTCTCTTCTCATAGTTAGAGGTTTCTTTGATCTAATTGACGTAATTTTACTCATTTTTATTCTTTGATTCAGCAAAAACAAAATAATCAGGCACAAATTCGATCACATTTATTTCCCCGTTTGAATCTTTTTTTTCGTCAATTGAAGGCGTGAAAGTGATAATTGAAATAAAATTATTTAACTCCGATTCGCAACCGATTTCGCCGCCTTTTAATTCGATTTTATATGTGAAAAAAATAATTCTTTCAAAACCTTTATTGATAAATTGGAGTTCCGTATCTTCAGTTTTAACCGAAAAAATCACACCTTTTGCCGCACAATCAATTTTCGTAATCTTTCCAATAATTCTTTTTTCACCGTTTTTTAATTTCCGAAGATTCGCATTTATCGAATCAATTTCAATTTTTTTATTGAGGTCTTTCAATTCTTGCTCGGTTAGAGGTTTATCGGTTTGAACCAGATAAATATTCGATTCATTAAGTTGTTTCGAGAGTTCAAATTGTTTTTCAGATGATTCGATTTTCTCAAGTGTATTTTGTGCATAATTGCGTATTTTTTCATCGTCTGCCGTTTGAAGTACATTTTTTACAATCTCTCTGGATTTCTCAAAATCTTTTTTTCGCAAATATAATTCACCCTTTCGCAAAATATACAATTGATTATTCGGGACGATTTCAATAACTTTTTTCAAAAAAGCCAGTGCTTCATCAATTTCTTCGTTTTGAACTCTATCTTGGACAATGCAGATAAAAGAAAAAAGGCTGTAGGATTCGGCAAAATTAGGATTTAGAGCAATCGCTTTTCTCAAACTCCGGCGCATTGTTTCGGCAGTTTCAGGATTGTAATTGCTGACCGTTCCGTTTTCATCCATTCCCTCGCGGCTCAACATATAAGCATAATTATATTGGGCGGAATAATTTTCAGGATTGGCGGAAATTGCATTTTCGAGATATTTTTTTGCCAGTTTAAAATCCCGTTTTTTAGTTTTCACCAAACCTAAAGATATATTTGCGAGAACGATCTTTGAATCACTCGAAAGTGCTTGTTCCAAAACGATTTCCGCTTCATCAAAGCGGTTCATATGAAGAAGCAAATCGCCTTGAAAACTTTTTCCGACTGCATCTGAAATCTGTGAAACCGTCATTTCAAAGTTGAGTTCCAGTTTATTATTTAGCGTAAATTCGGTCGTTTGAAATGATTTATTGGAAATATAATTTCTAAATTCTTTCTCTAACAATTTATAATCAGTCTGAAATGCTTTGATAAATGCTTCTTCCGATTTTTTTCCTTCTCTCAAAAGATCAAGAAAATTCGTCAACTGGGTTTTTCGTGTGCCTGAATTTCCGTGGATCAAAAAATGAATCCACGCCCAAGATTGTGCATA
>JBBSAX010000104.1:0-16757 GCA_038251885.1 Pyrinomonadales bacterium
AAGAAAAGATATTTGCCCACGAAATACACGAAAAATACGAAAAGTAAAATTTTTTTCTGCGCGTTTTCGGTTTGCTTTTTCTTCATTTTCGTTTAATTTGTGTGTTTCGTGGGCAAATATTCTTATCCCGAACTGACGTTAAAAAACAAAAAGCCCTGATTCTTTTAAAAGAATCAGGGCTTTTTTGTTTGAAATGAGTTGAAATTTTAAGCAGTTGCTTCCTGAGTCAATGGAAACATTTTTTCAAGAGCGGTCGTCAAAACTCCGACTCCGAATTCGCCTGCCGCACGGGATTTTAATTTTCCTTCGGCATCGAACAAATAATAAACCGGAACCCAACCTTGTTCGTTTAAGAATGCATCTTTTAGTTTGTGCTGGTTATCAATCGCACAAATGTCATCAATACAATGTTCGGCAACCGTCGCTTTGACAGTATCCATATTCGTATCAGCTTCGTAGCGCGGCATATGAATCGCCACAGTTTTTAAGCCTTTGTCTTTGTATTTGTCTCTCAGAGTTTTCAATTTGGGCATATTTTCCTTACAGATTCCGCAGCTCGTCGCCCAAAAATAAACTAGCGTCGGCGAATCTTTTACATAGTCGTCAGCTGTTTCCTGCAATTCATTCAGCCATTCGGTCGCGCCTTCAAACTTCGGAAGCGCATCTCCAATTCTCATCGGCATAATTTTTTACTCCGTAAAAAAAGTTGATTGAGTTGACCGAGTTTGGCGAGTTCGCTGAGTTTTTTAACTCGGTCAACTCGCCAAACTCGCTAAACTAAACTTTCAAATTTTCCTGTCCCGGTGTCCAATCGGCTGAACAAAGTCCGCCGGTTTGCAAGCCTTGCAGAACGCGCAGAGTTTCATCAACCGAGCGTCCGATGTTCAAGTCGTGAACAACTGCATATTGCAAAAGACCTTCCGGATTGATGATATACAAACCGCGCAGAGCGATATTCGCCTCTTCAACCAAAATGTTGTATGCGCGGGAAAGTTTTCCGCCAACGTCTGAAGCGAGCGGATATTTCATATCGGCAACGCCGTTTTGATCGCGCGGAGTTTTGATCCAAGCACGGTGCGAATGAACCGAATCGGTCGAAATGCCGATTACTTCTGCGCCGATTCCGTTTAGTTCATCAATTCTGTCTGAAAATGCCGTCAATTCCGTCGGGCAAACAAATGTAAAATCGAGCGGGTAAAAAAGTAAAACCAACCATTTTCCTTTGTAATCTGAAAGTTTGACGTTTTCCGCCAAAGTTTCCATATTTTTTGTTGAAGGCATATCAAAGTCCGGCGCGGTTTGTCCGACTTTTGCCATTGTGATTTCTGTTTCTCTTGCTTTTCCTGTCGCTGTTGACATATTTTAAAATTGCTCTCCTAATTATTGTAAATGTATTTATTTAGTGCATTCAGGGCATAAGCCGCGCAAAGTCAATTCGATGGATTCGGGTTTGAACTTTGAAAGACTCGCCGCTAATTCAACTAATTCCTGCGGCATTTCGAGTTTCATATCAACGAGTTTGCCGCAGTTGCTGCAAACGGCGTGATCGTGTCTTTCCGTCATTCGATCAAAACGACTCGCGCCGCCGCCGAAATTTTTCTCGGCGATCAATTCCACATCTTTCAAATAACGCAGAGAATTATAAACGGTTGCAAAACTTATTCCCGGCAAAATCTCTTTCGCCGATTCAAAAATCTCATTCGCCGTCAAATGCTCGTTTGCATCTTGAATAACTTGCAGAACCACCGCACGTTGTTTGGTCAATCCCGATTCTATTGTGTTTGCATTTCTCATAGCCTGAACTGTATTTAGAATAATTCTAATTCTAAATTTTGTCAACCGACAATTTTATGTTAAAGAATTTTCTATCAAGAAATTAATTATTTGTGCCTGAGTTTTTTCAATTACTTTTTATTGCAGATACAGCTTCTATTGGCGGAAGATAGATTATCGTGAGGTAATCTCCATAACCTCCAAATACAAATTCGAGTCTTTCAGGAGATATATTTTGTTCTTCAATTAGGTATTTTTTAATCTTTGAAATTCTTTCTTTATATAATTTGTAATTACTGTTTTTAGGAGAATAATCTATAAAAACAGCTCCAAAATCAGGTTTTTTCTTCAATTCGGATACTAAATTAGCCAATCTCGCTTTTTCTTCGTTGAAGGAAAGTTTTCCATATTCATCTATTTGAATTGGAAGTCCACAGCCTTCTTTTATAACAGCAGTTTCCGAGTTTGTCTTTGAACAATTTTCAGGCAAACCTTTTATTTCAACAGTTGCCGTTACATTTGAGCCGGACATATCGTGAGTTGTTGAAACTGTAATTGCAAATGAATTCTGACCTGACGAAATTTCGCCTTGAGAAACTGTCCATTCGTATTCGATTTTTTGCGAACTATCAATCGAAACCGTAAAAGTTATGTCGTCGCCCGCCGTAACTAATCCTGAAGCACCAATTACCGTAATTGTCGGGCAAGGCAGATTTTCTTTGTTTTGCGCGAGCGAGCAAATACAGGAAAGCGAAATGAAGATAAATGTAAGAATTGTTTTTCTCATAATAATTTGTGCAAACTTTAATTTTTAAGGAGTTGGTGGTGATGCTCCGGCGGGAACTATCCATAATTGGACTAAGTTTTTTATTTCCCCGACATTAACGCAAACAAATCTATCCGGCTCGATATTTTTATTATTTATAAGATACTGCCTTATTTTTTGGACTCTTTTATCGAAAGCACTTTGAGATAAACCTGTTTCAGAACCGATTAGAATATAGCCGTTAGCATTTGATTCATCTTTCAATTTTTGTGCAAATTTATCTAAATATCCCTCATCTTTTGCCGAACCGGAAAAGACGAATTCTTCAATTTTCTCTGCTTCGAGTTCTCTGTCAACAGATGTATTTTCCGATGCTCTAGGAGTTCCGCAAATTTCCGGTAAACCTAAAACTTCAACCGTTGCAGTTAAGTTTTCTTCAAAACCTAATTCGGTTTTTACTATGATTGTATTTGTTCCTTGTCCTCTGACGATTTCAGCGCGTTCAACCGTCCATTTGTATTTGAGATTGGGAATTTCCGTTTCTATGTTAAGACTTGCGATAAATGAAATGGAGTTTCCGGCTGAAACTGAGCCTGATGGTCCTGTCAGAGAAAGCGTCGGACACGGCGAATTTTCTTCTGTTTGAGCGAATATCGAAAGACAAAAAAGCAAAATCGAAATTGAAGCAAGGATAATTTTTCTCATAATTTAATAATTTACAGCAAAATGCGGAGAATTTGAAGGTTTTTGTGATTTAATTTTGTTTGTAAATTTCTGCGTTTATGGAAAATAGCGTTGATTTACAAAAATTTTAACTTTTTCCTTTTAGGCATTGGAAAAATAAGGGCTTTTCGGTATATGATTGTAGGTTAAATGTATCGTGCGAAGGCTTTCCCCTATTTGAGGCTCGGCGAGGTTGAGAACAACACCTCTTTTTACTAAACACAAAACACATTTAAAATTTAATTTTAAGCAGTATTTATATTATAAAATGGCATTTAAGTCTTTATTCAGTTTATTTTCCAGTGATTTGGCAATTGATCTCGGCACGGCGAACACTCTCGTTTACGCGAAAGGTCGCGGCATCGTCGTTTCGGAACCTTCTATTGTGGCAATTAACAAAGTTACCAATCAAGTTGAAGCAGTCGGACGCGACGCGAAAGAAATGCTCGGCAGAACGCCGGGAAACATCGTGGCGATTCGTCCGATGAAGGACGGCGTGATTGCGAATTTTGAAGTTACGGAGAAAATGCTCCAGCACTTTATTCGCAAAGCGCACAACGGCAAAAGTTGGGTTCGTCCGCGCGTCGTCATTGGAATTCCGTCGGAAATTACGCAAGTCGAACGTCGCGCTGTCGAAGATTCGGCATATCGCGCAAAAGCGTCGGAAGTTTATTTGGTTGAAGAAGCGATGGCAGCGGCAATCGGCGCGGGACTTCCAATTACCGAACCGCACGGAAATATGGTCGTTGACATCGGCGGTGGAACAACTGACATTGCCGTTATCTCTCTTTCGGGAATCGTTTATTCACGCGCCGTTCGCATCGCCGGAAACGAAATGGACGAAGCGATCACGCAATTCATTAAACGAAAATATAATCTTTTAATCGGCGAACGCACGGCGGAAGCAATTAAAATCGCGCTCGGTTCGGGTTTTCCTTTGGAAGAACCGCTTTCGATGGAAGTTCGTGGAAGAAACTTAATTGAAGGAATACCGAAAACTATTACAATCACCGACGAAGAAATTCGCGAAGCACTTTCAGATTCGGTGGCAACTATCATCAATGCAGTTCGCGTCGCATTAGAACGCACACCGCCGGAACTTTCCGCAGATATTGTCGAACGCGGAATTGTTCTGACAGGCGGCGGCGCGTTGTTGAAAAATCTTGATAAGCGTCTGACAATCGAAACAGGTTTACCGGTCGTTTTGGCTGATGATCCGCTTTCTTCAGTTGTGCTTGGAACGGGCAAAATGCTTTCCGATTTTGAACTTCTCAAGCGCGTAAGATGGGACAATTCTTTGATGACGGGAAGTTAAAACATTTAACATTTAACATTCAACATTTATCGGTGAATTGGTGTTAAATGATAAATGATAAATGATAAATGATCGAGCGTAGTCAAAAAGAAGTTTGGAAATTAACGCCATGGATAATGGTTGCTCTGCTTTTGGGTAACTTTGTCCTGATGGCGTATGATGCGCGGCAAACTGAAAGTAATCAAAGAGTTATCAGAGTTTGGGGGCAGTCGGTCGCTGATTTTGTTCAATCGCCTGTAACTTCTATAAGTTCCGCCGTGACAGGTTATTTTTACTCGATCTCTTCTCTTCGCACCGCGCAGAGTGAAAATGACATTCTCAAACAACACGTTCAGGAATTGGAAGTCGAAGTTCAAAACACGAAAAGTATGACGGCTGAAAACGAACGGCTGAAGTCGCTTCTCGAATTAAAAGAACAATCCAAATATAAAATTCTTCCCGCGCAAATCATCGGACGCGATGCTTCGATTTGGTTCAGCACTTCGATTATCAATCGCGGAAGTCTGGACGGCGTAAAATTAAATATGCCCATTGTCACAAACGGCGGTTTAGTCGGCAGAGTTACGGCAGTCAGCCCTTTAACGGCGCAGATTGATTTGATAACAAAAGATAAATCGGGAGTCGGCGCGGTCGTCGGTGAACTGGATTCATCAAATACGCTCGGCGTAATCAGCGGTTCGGGCAAAAAGGATTTGCTTGAAATGGGTTATGTGCCGGGAAGTGTCGAAGTTAAAGTCGGTGAAGGTGTTTATACAACCGGACAGGACGGTATTTATCCGGCGGGTTTGAAATTAGGCGAGGTCAGCGAAATTCGCGCAGGTTCGGCAACAGTTCCACAGCAAATTTTTGTCAAACCGAGTGCGGGAATTTCTTCAATGCAGGAAGTTGCGGTTTTGTTGTATGAACCGCCGCTTCGTCCGAAATACGAAGAAACTTTGCCGAATGCAGTTAAAGACAAGAAATAGAGCATCTGATAAAATCTTCATAACCAATTTTTATAGTAGTTTTTTTGAATGGAACAGGTAAAAATCACAGTCGCATTAATTATTGCTGTATTGCTTCAGTGGACGCTTCGCAACGTCGCTGAACCATTTGCCTACATTGATTTTCCGCTGATTATTGTCGTTTATGCCGCCTTACAGCGCAGTTCGATCAAAGCATTGTTTTACGCAACGGCTTCCGGCATTGCGGTTGATGCCTTGAGCGGTGGTCTTCTCGGAGCCAACGGCTTCTCTAAAACATTGATCGCATTTATTGTTTTAGAGATCGTCCGGCGCGTGTATTTGGACAACCTTTTATTACAGATTCCCGTCATAGCAGGTGCTTGTTTACTGGATGATTTAGTTTATTACGGTTTGCATAGAATGTTGGGACAAGAACCTTCTGCGCCGCTTATAACGACAATGGCTTATACCGTAATCGGAACAACGATTATCGGAACAATTACATATTTGATTTTGGATAGTTTTTTCTCAGAACGAAGTGTTCGTCAAAAGCGTGAAGTTTTTGCACCGCGCCGGCAAACTCGCCGCCGCAATCCGATTCGGCTTGGGAAAAGACCTTGAAAACTCTTTTAGATTTTAGGAATGAAAGCCTTATGAAATTAAACGATTACGCACAAAATTTGGGTGTCAGAGTCGGCACGATTCAGGTCATCGCTTTTATTTTGTTGACTATTTTGGGAGTTCGCCTGTATTACCTGCAAGTTACAAAAGGTGAATATTACGCGACCAAAGCAGAAAATCAGCGTATTCGTTTTATTCCTATTCCCGCGCCGCGTGGAGCAATTTTCGACCGCAACGGTAAAATTCTGGTTGATTCGCGCCCGACTTACAATGTAACGCTTTCCAACGAAATCAAGAAATTTCAGATGGACGAATTGACCGAACGCCTCGATGATTACGCTCGCGGATTAAATCTTGAAGAACAGTTTTTGATAGAGCGTTTGAATTTAATCAAAAGACAGCCCGAATTTGAAATGATGGTTTTGAAGGAAAACGCGACGATTCAAGACATCAGTTGGGTTGAATCACATTCTTTGGAATTTCCCGAACTTCGGATCGAACTTCAGCCGCAGAGATATTATCCACTCGGCAAAACTCTGGCGCATGTTCTCGGTTATGTCGGTGAAATCAGCCCGAAACAACTTGAAAAACCTGAAATGAAGGAAAAATTCCGTCCGGGCGACATTATCGGTAAGGGCGGACTTGAACAAAATTATGATGAACATCTGCGCGGAAAACCGGGTTATCGAAAAGTAATTGTTGACAGCCGCGGGCGTGTGCAGAGCGAAATCGAAAGAGTCGAACCGCAAGCCGGACAAGACCTTATTTCAACGATTGATCTCGATCTGCAAATAGAGGCGGAGAAACAACTTGCCGACTCTGTAACCAAGCGTGGAACAATCATCGCAATGGATCCGAACAATGGCGAGGTTTTAGCAATGGCTTCTGCGCCTTCGTTTGATCCGAATGCGTTTGTAATGCGAAGCGCAACGCCCGAAGGTCGCAAGGAAATTGCCGATTATTATACAAATGAAGAACGTCCGCTATTAAATCGTGCGATTCAGGGACGCTATCATCCCGGTTCGACCTGGAAAATTCCAGAATCGGTCGCCGGCTTGCAGCAAGGCGCAATCACGGTTGCCAACTCAAATCTTGTCTGCGGCGGCGGAATTACCATTGGAAATAAATTCACACGCTGTATGGGAAGCCACGGTTCACCACCTTTGAGTTATGCAATTACGAAATCCTGCGATGGTTATTATTATCGTTTGGGATTAAAGTTGGGCGTAGAAGGTTTAATTAAAATGGTCGAAACATTCGATTTTGACAAACGTTCGGGAGTTGATCTGCCGAATGAAAAAATCAGTCAAACACCGAAATCGTGGATGCCTTCAATCGTCAAGCGCGAAGGAAAATGGAGCGACATCAGAACGGTCTATGCTTCAATCGGACAAGATACTGTTGTCGTTACGCCGATTTCTTTGCTTCGGGCGGTTTCGAGTGTCGGAATGGAAGGCAAAATGTTTGTTCCGCATTTTCTCAAGGAATTTAAATCAATCGGCGCGATTGGAGAAGAGGGCGAATTAGATTATGTTGCGGCGAAACCGAGTTTCGGATTTGATCACCCTGAAGCCAAAATTGTTGAAATGACTCCCGAACAAAACAAAGTTATGCTCGACGGAATGTGGGGCGTGGTCAACGGTGGCGGAACGGCTGGAAGAATTCGCATTCCGGGATTTGATATTGCCGGAAAAACCGGAACGGCACAAAACTCGGCTCTCGGTTCGGGCGGTGAAAAAGACCATGCTTGGTTTGTTTCATTCGCTCCGGCTTATAAACCCGAAATCGCCGTCATCGGATTGATCGAAAATTCCGGGTTCGGCGGTTCGCACGCCGCACCTGCTGTAAAAGCAATTTATGAGGCATATCTTTTGAAGAAGGGATTTCCGCTTAACGGAGAGCAAACCTCAGAAAATACAAATTCGCAACAGAAGAGAGTAAAAGTTCATCACGAAAACTAAATTTTTACTGCTAACAGATTTATGGTTGCTATATTAGAAAAACGTAATTTTCGGGACTTTGATTGGTTATTGGCATTTCTTGCTATTGCCATCGGTAGTTTTGGCGTATGGCAAATTTATAATGCCCAACCGAATATAGATTATTGGTCAAAGCAGATTTTAGGTTTGGTCATTGCTCTGGTTGCACTTCTCGTTATTGCCCTAACCGATTATCGCCGTGTGATTGATGCTGCGCCGTTTTTCTATGGTTTTGGTCTATTATTATTGTTATTGGTTCTGATTCCCGGATTGGGCGTAAAAATCAACGGTCAGCAAGCGTGGCTGCAAGTTCCTTTTATCGGAAGATTTCAACCGTCGGAGTTTGTTAAAATTACGGTTGTGCTGATGCTTGCGAAATACTTCGGTTCACGTAAAGCCGGGTCTTTGAAGTTTAAGGAATTAATGATTGGGGGCTTGATTTTAGCCGCGCCGGTCGGTTTGATTATGCTCGAACCGGATGCCGGACAAGCGATCACATATTTCCCGATTTTAGCCGTCGTTTTGTTTCTTTCGGCGGTAAAAATGAGATATGTTATTTTGATAACTCTGGCAGGTTTATTAATTGTTCCGACATCTTATTTTGTCGGCAAAGAAACCGGAATGCTCAAGCCTTATCAAATCGCCCGTATCGAGGCGATTTTAAATCCCGAGGAAGCAGATCCGCGCGGTTTCGGTTATCATACGATACAATCAATGATTACGGTAGGAAAAGGCGGAATAACGGGAATTCAAGGCGATCAGGAAACTTCGCAAAGCGTTCTGAAGTTTTTGCCGGAACCGCAAACCGACTTTATCTTTGCAGTTACGGCTGAAAACACCGGATTTCTAGGTTGTATTTCATTGCTTCTGGCGTATGCTTTCCTTTTATCACGTCTGATTACAGGCGCGAGAGAAGCTCCTGACCGTGCCGGAATGCTTGTTATAATGGCGATTGCGGGCGAACTGGCTTTTCAGATATTTATGAACGTCGGAATGGTTTTAGGATTTCTGCCTGTAATCGGAGTTCCGTTGCCTTTAATGAGCGCGGGACTATCGGCGGTTTTATCAACATTTATTGCGATTGGCTTTGTTATCAGCATCAAAATGCGGCGGTTTGTCAATTGAGGAGATTTTTATAAATGGCAAAAGAATTTAATAAAATTGTAACGAAAGAAGTTACGGCGGTTTCACCGAAAAGAGGTTTTTGGGGTTATATATGGCTTCCGGTTGCACTTTTACTGGCGTTATCGGCGGGCGGTTTGACGGGCATTTTAGCTTCATATTATTTAAATAATTCCCGTTATGCGACCGAAGTTTCTGCGCTTGCTACCTATCGTCCGCCGCAAGTAACAACTATTTATGCCGATGACGGGGAAACTATCTTAGCGGAATTCGCACTCGAAAAACGTATTCCGATCAAAGAACAAGATATTCCGAAAAATGTCGAAAACGCGCTGCTCGCAATCGAAGATTACCGATTTTACAATCATATCGGAATTGATCCGTATCGAATTGCCGGAGCAATTGTTAAAAATGTAACAAGCGGAAAAACCGAAGGTGCTTCGACAATTACGCAGCAACTTGCCAAAAATCTTTTTCTTTCAAAGGAACAAACTTATACGCGAAAGATGAGCGAATGGATGATGGCATTAGAGATCGAGCGTTTATATACAAAACGTCAGATTCTTGAAATGTATATGAATTACGTCTTTTTAGGCGCAGGTTCGTATGGATTTGAAGCCGGATCACGAACATATTTCGGCAAACCTTTAAAGGATTTGAATCTCGAAGAAGCCGCGCTTCTCGCGGCAATTCCGAAATCGCCTGAATATTCGCCGACGCGCAATATGGAAAAAGCGAAGTCACGCCGCGATATTGTGCTTGATCAAATGGCAAAATACGGTTATATTTCGCAGTCCGAAGCCGATGCCGCGCAAGCCAAACCGATCAAACTTGCCGATACTGCTTATTACCAATCGCTTCCGAAATCAACCTCTTGGGATTATCCGGTCGAAGAAATTCGTAAATATCTCGAAGACAAATACACAACCCGTGTCGCACAAGGCGGTTTGAAAGTTTATACGACTATTAATGTTGCAGCACAGAATATTGCAACTAAAACAGTCCGCGAAGGTTTGCGCCGATACGATAGCGGAAGAAGTTGGCGTTCCGATTATGACAACATTCTTGTTGACGAAGATAATCAACCGATTACCGATCCGAAAGAAGCCAGCCGCCGACTCGAAGCCTTTAAACACGCCGATTGGTATGGCGATGAATATGAAAAAGGCGAATATATCAAAGGCTTGATAATGAGTGTTGATAAAGGTTCGGACTCGGCAAAAGTGCGTTTCGGTAGATATTCGACGCTTTTAACCGCGAAAGATATGGGCAAAAGCGGCAAAAAACCGGGCAGTGAATTTAAACCGGGAAATTTAGCCGAATTTGAAGTTAAGGAAGTTGATCCGAACAATAAAACATTAAGCGTCGAACTCGAACAAGTTCCGGCAGTTCAAGCCGCGATGGTCACGCTCAATTCTCACACCGGCGAAGTTGTATCAATGGTTGGCGGATATGATTATTCTACAAGCAAATTTAACAATGCGACGCAAGGTTTGCGTCAGACAGGTTCTTGCTACAAACCGTTTGTTTACACAGCGGCAGTCGAATGGGGAATCACACCCGATATGACCGTTAGCGGTGCGCCGATCAAACGCGGCGGTTGGCAGCCTCATAATTACGACGGTTCGACCAGCCACGGAAACGTGCCGATGAAAATTGCCTTAGCCAAATCATATAATCTGGCGGCAGTTCACCTACTCGAACAGGTCGGCGTTCAAACCGGAGCGCAGATGGTCAGACGTTTTGGCATAACCAATCCGATGGCTCCGAGTCTGCCATCGGCACTCGGCGCAAGTGAAGCTGCGCTTATTGAAATGGTTTCGGCTTATTCGACCTTTCCCAACAAAGGTGTGCGCGTTACGCCGCATTTGATTCGTAAGGTGTATAGCCGCGACGGAAGTTTATTAGAAGAATGGAATGATACGACATCAAGAGTTACCAGCGAATATGTTGCACTGACAATGGTTGAAATGATGCGGGGCGTAACACGCCCCGGCGGAACTGCTCCGGGCGCAAGTGCGGCAGGTCATCAACTTGCCGGAAAAACCGGAACGGTTAATGATCATACAGACGTTTGGTTTATCGGCTACACGCCCACGTATGTAACCGGCGTTTGGATGGGAAATCCCGAAAGAAAGGAAAATCTCGGAAACGGGATGACCGGCGGACACGGCGCACTCCCTTATTTTAATACCTTTATGAATGAATTTATGAAGGATAAACCTAAAGACAGTTTCGAAAAAGCTCCGCCTGTTCCTTCAGACATAAAAGCGCAAATGGAAATACGTAAGCGCGAAGAGCAGGAGAAGTTGGAAAAAGCTGAACTGGAGGGTAGAAAAACCGGGGCAGTTTATACACCGAGCAGAAGGGATACAAGTAGCGGTACAAGAAATAATACAGATAGTACAGATACAACTACTTCGGACGGAACAACCGGAACGGACAGCACAACACCGTCAACTAATCCTGTTTCGAAAAATGACGATCCGGTGAAACCGCCGGTAAAAGCTACGCCTTTGCCGGTCAAAAAACCCGAACCTGCGCCGGACAAACCGCAAAACGAAGGCAGTAAACCTAAGGGTAAAAAAGGCGACGGTTAAAACAATCAGTATTTGAAACTTTTTAATGTCGAAGAAAGTAAAAAAGCGAAATTCAATTAGAATTTCGCTTTTTTACTTTGAATGAAATTTAATCGGTTTATCCGAGAAATCTGCTTAAATAATGCGGCAGCATTTTGCGCCACCAAACCCAATCGTGAGCAACATCGTGTCCCCAAACTTCCAAGAGATGCGGAATTCCTTTTGAGTGCAGAACGCCCGACAAATCACGGCTTCGGTCAGGAGCTTCAAACGAACCTTGTCCGGTAACGACAACGATTGAATCGGCTTGTCGAAGACGCGGCAGATGATAATCATCGTTTAAGTTTTTCAAATACTGCATCGGATTATTAAAATAAACATTATCGTCGTAATAATCTTCAAGATAATTGTAAATGTTATAACTTCCGCTCATCGCAATCGTGCCGCGAAAATTATCCGAATGTTTGAAATAACAGTTCGCGGCAAGAAACGCACCAAGACTCGCGCCGGTTGTCAAAGGTTTTGCACCTTCGCCGCATTCATTGCGGATCAGCGGCAAAACTTCTTCCATAATATAATGATCGTAGCGCGTCAAAAGTTCGGCTTTCCATTGCGGCGAAGCCTGCCGATTCAAAAGACTATGTTTATTAACGGAATTGATCGAATAAGCGCGAAGCATTCCCGAATCAATAAACGGTTTGATCGCGTCAATCAAATGAAATCTTTCGTATTCCAGAAAATCCGCAGCGGCAGTCGGAAACATTAGAAGCGGATAACCCGCGTGTCCGTAAGCCACAAGCGGCATTTCCATTCCGAGATTGTGGCTATACCACGAAGTCGTATCACGTCGCATATATTAAATTTTGCTCCAATAATTGTTTATTAAAATAATTTTTGATTATGTGAGATTAAAAGAAATTTGTTTTAACTTCAAGTTTGTTAGTTAAATTAAGCAAGGGTTTGGAGTCCGGTCTTTAGGCGACAATTTTCAATAATTAAATAAATACCGCTAAAGACTAGACTCCAAATATCTGATTTTCAATTATTTAGCAACCGTAATTTCACGCTCCGTCGAATTATAAACGCCGTTTTCGACTAAATTTCCGTCTTTGTCGAGAAGTTCGAGTTTGACTTTGTGCGTGCCGTTTGACCAGCCGGAAAGCCAGATCGGTTCCCATTTTTCGAGCAATTTCTGCACGCCGCCGTCAATCGTATAACGGACTTTATAGTCGCCGCCGTCGCCGGATAATTTTGCGTTTGTCAGCCAGAAATCGAGCATAATTGCTTCAGCATCCGCGCCTTTATATTCGCCTTTCGGACGGCTGTAAGTCAAAAGCGGTTTCTTTATATCAACCGCCGCCCCCGTGCTTTCCTTCATTTCTTTGCCTTCGGGCGGTGCGGCGGAGTTTGAGTTTGCATTCGACATTTGTTGACCGGAATTTGTCGTCGTCGCTTTATTTGCATCTGCGCCGCCGTCTTTGACGGTGAATCTCACCATTTGAAACGCGCCTTCGTCTTTGTAGCTTTCGTGCCAAGGTCTGGACGGAAAAACACGCAAAGTGTGTTCGCCGTCTGAAACATTTTTTAGTTCAAATTCTTCTTCGAGATTGTAATACGCTTCATACGGCTGATTGTCCAAGATAACGTGAATGTGATTTCCCATTCCCGTCGCCGGGTCTTTCATCGGTTTGTAACCTTTCAACTCGCCGCCGATTTCGAGTTTAATTTTTACATCCGAACTATTTACGGTCGCGCCTTCTTTCGGTTCGATGAACTTTAAAGTCGGTTTTGCTACGTCCTGTTCACCGCGCTCTTTCATCATATCGGCGACTTTTTGCGGACGCGGAACAACGGTCAAATTCTGCGTCGTCGAAGTGTTTGAATTTGAATTTGACGTGTTCGTATTTGTTATGTTTGTATTTTTGTTGTTATTCGCCGCAGGTTCACAAGCCGAAAGCATTGCAAGACCGATTAAAAAAATAAATAATTTCGTGAATTTCATAATTTCCTCTTTGTCATTTGACTTGAAAGTCTTGAGTTGAAATAAAAGCAGAAATAGCACGCCGATTTTCACAGATTTAGCGGATTTGCACTGATTATTTTAAGTAGATTTTCGGAAATTTTCGGATAATTATAAATAAAAATCCGTGAAAATCTGCTAAATCAGCGTTTATCCGCGTGCTATTTTCTTGCTTGATTTTCGACTCAAGACTGACGTTATTTAAGCCATCTGCACGGCTTTTTCAAATTGTTCAACTTTATCAAAATCAAAAACCTTGCAGAAGTTTTGAATAATTTTGTCTTCAACTTCGGCAAGCGATAATTCGCGCCCCAAAAGTTGTTCCATCGAAGCGACGGGTTCGCCTTCACACGCAATTATCCAATCGAAAAAGCTCAAATCGGTATTCACATTCAGCGCAAAACCGTGCGTCGTTACCCAACGCTTGATGTGAACGCCGATTGCCGCGACTTTTCCTTCTTTTGTATGAACGCCCGTTAAACCTTCGATTCTAAAAGCCTCGATGTCGAAGTCGCGCATCGTTTTGATCAAAACTTCTTCCAATTCGCGGACGTAGCGATGAACGTCTTTGCGTCCTGCGCTTAAATCTATGATCGGATAACCGACGATTTGACCGATGCCGTGATATGTAACCTTTCCGCCGCGATTCGTTTCAAAAACTTCCGCGCCGAGTTTTTTCAGATTTTCCGCCGTTGCTAAAACTCCGTCGTTTTTCGCACGTCGCCCCAATGTAAAAGTGTGCGGATGTTCCAAAAGCAAAAGATAATCGTTTTCGCGCCGTTCGATAACTTCGGTTTCGAGTTCTTTTTGCAAAATCAATCCCGCGTCGTAACCGAATCGTCCTAAACGGCGAACTTGTAGGTGTCTTTCTCGCATCTTTATTTAATGATAAGATTTTCCGATAGAATTTACGAGTAGAGAAAGGAAAGGTAGTTATGAAGATAAATAAAAATTTTACACAATTTGCAACGGTTTTAGCTTTTTTGATTTGTTTGACGTTTTCCGTTTCGGCACAGAGAACACGAAACAGAACAACAAAACCAAAGCCGACTTCAACTCCAACCGTAGTTAAAACCAATCTAAAACCCGGCGCAGAAAAGGTTTCGATTCAAATAAAAAATGTTACGAAATTTTTATATAACTTGGGCGGAATCGCCAAAGGGATCGAAGATATTGATAAAGCAGTTAAAGATAGAAAGGCTTCGCGGGAAATTGCCGATAAAAATGCTCAATTCAAACGTGATGTTCTTCAGAGCATCCGAAATCTACGCGCCGGACTTGTCGCACTCGAAATTGATTTTCGCACCAGACCTGAATTAAAACCTTTTCTCTTCCAAATTCAGGGCATTTCAAACATCAGTGCAACTGCCGAAGACCAGGCTCTCGCCGGACAATTTTACGAATCCGGCAGAACGCTTCTGTTCGTCATAGAAAAATTAGCCGATACGCTAGCCGCGATGCCGGCAACTAAATAACAAGTTGAAAGCAGTCGCAGTTGGCAGGGTTCAAATCTTTAGTTATGATTATCCACTTCCTTAATCAAGGTTTTTGAAACTCGGCAGTTTTGCCTGCATCGCAGGCTTCGACGGATTTATCTTTTTTTTCCGCTTTCATTTCTTCGGCGGGCAAGTCGAGTTTTTCGCGGATAAATTTTTCGGCTTCGATTTCGATCAATTCACCATTGGCGATGTATGATTGTTTGATTAATATTTCGCCTTTTTCTTTTAGATTTTCCGGTTCGAGAAAGATGTTCCACGGCGAACCCCATTTTCGTGTGTCGCCCGTTTCCATTCGATATTCGTAATGCGGAGTTTTCTGCCTTGCGTCATTTGCGTCCGATTCATAAACAACTGGAAAAGTGATCTTAAAAAAATCAATATTGTTTTTCATCGCCTCCACCGTGTCGTATTCACCGACTCCGATCACTTCCAAACCGCTGGCTTTATATTTTTCGTAAAGTTTCTGGACAAACGGAGCTTCGTGTTTCCAGTTCGGACACCACGGCGCGAAGTAAACGACGAGAACGAGTTTTTTATTCTTCGTAAATTCGCGCAAATTTATCTCTTTGTCGCCATCGCGGATGCTTTTATAAGTCCAATCTTTATAGTTAAAACTTTTCTCCTGAATCGGTGACTGCTCGGTTTGTGCAAACGCACAAGTAAAACCGGACAACAAAATCACAAAAGCCAAAATTGTTTTCATTTATCTAACTCCTTACAACAAAAGACTAAACCTTTCGATGCGGAAAAACAAGAAAAAGGTGGCAAAGACTCTTTAAAGCAGAAACGGAGAAAATGTTGAATTTTCTCCGTTTTTATCTTTCGGAACATTAAGAACAGTTTCATTTATCTATTCCGAAATGTCATTTCAATTAAATCTCAATTTCTACCCCAAACACCGATGCGTTTTTGAACCAGCGATTCGACATCTATCGGCACATTTTCAGTTCTGGCTTGTCTAATAAAACCTACATCAATTTTGAAAATTTTGAGCTTCGTTGCTTGTTCGACCGAAAGATTTGTTAAGCCTTCGCCTTGCATTTCTCTGATGAATTCAGGCGTAACTTTGAAAATTTTCAGTTTTACGGCTTCTTCGGATGAAATATCAGCAAATCCGGCGGACTGCATTTCGCGTAAATATTCAGGCGTAATTTTGAAAATGCGGAGTTTGACAAGTCCTTCGAGTGAACCGTCCTTAAAACCCATCGCGGCGACCTGACGCGCATAATCGGCATCAATTCTGAAAATTCTTGCCTTTACGAGGTCTTCCATATTGAGATTCGGAAAACCGATTGAAGTCATTTCCAAAGCATATTGCGGCGTAATTTTGAAAATTTTCGCTTTGAAAACATCATCGTAATCGAGATTTTTAAAACCCATAGATTTCACCTGATCTACAAATGAAGCGGTTATATC
>JBBSAX010000105.1:0-16620 GCA_038251885.1 Pyrinomonadales bacterium
CGTCGAGGCTTTTTTGAATTTGATTCAAACATTTCAGTTACGACACCTTTGCAAACCTTTGCGTTGATAGTTACTGCCGAACCGCATTTTCTGGTGCGCCGTCCGAGTCGCGCCGTGATGCTTGAAAATCTGAATCCGTATGCGAAAAGCGGCAGAACTCTGGCGACAACGACCGCCGTTCAATATTTCGGGAATTCAAGCGATTATTTCAGCGATGCACGAACGCCCGAAATTGCCGAAATTGATTATTCAAAAACTCCTTCGACGATTTTGCAGGCAAGACAGGCAATTGCTTTAGCAAAATTTGCAGGCGCACCGCGCGACGCGCCGGACGAACTAAAAGAAGCCGAAGACCTTTTTAAAAGAGCAAATGACGAATGGGAAGCCAAACGCGATGATGAAATAGTTGATATTTCGGCAAGAAAAGCAATCAGCGCGGCGGTCAAAGCCGAAACAACAGCGGCAGTCAGAAAAGAAGCGCGTGAAAAACGCAACGAGAAAACCCGCGCCGACGCTGAATTGCGCGATCAGGAACAAAAATATGTTACTTCTCAAAATCAGGTTGATGAATTAAAAGCCGAACTCGCGCGTGAAACCAGAAATCGGGAACTCGCCGAACGCGATGCCATCAATTATTCAAATCAAGTCAAACAATTGCGCGATGAAAATACGAGATTACGCACCGAAACTGAAAGCGTAAAATTAAAAATCGCCCAGATCGAAGGTGAAAAAATCGCACTCCAACGACAGCAAGAAGCATCGAATCGGCTTGCCAGAATGCAAGCAAACGAAGGCGTTTTAGTTGATTCGCTCGGCAGATTCGGAACTGTTAATAGAAACGAACGCGGAATTAATGTAATTCTTCCAGAAAATTATTGGACGGCAACGCGTATCAGCAGTTTCAGCCCTGCTTCCGAACCTAAAATTGCATCGCTCGTCGAGGTTTTGGCTAACAGCACGGATTACAAAGTAATTATCGAATCGCACACCGATAACAGCGGTGCGCCCGAAGAATTGCAAACCTTGACACAGGAAAGAGCGCAGGCAATCGCCGATAAATTATTAGCTTTCGGCGTTTCGCAAGACAGAATCGAAACAAAAGGATTCGGTGCAAGTTTGCCGGTTGCGCCGAATTCGACAAATGCGAACCGTGCAAAAAATCGGAGAGTTATTATTACTTTAGTTCCGATTTTGCCGAATAATTTATCCACAAATTTATCCAATTAAGTTCAGTTTAAATTTGGGCGAAAAAGCTCGTGAATGTTTTCATTTTGAAGATATTTCAGGGCTTTTTTATTTTAATTGTGCCTGTTTTTCTTGCTTTCAACTCATATTTGTAACAGAATAATCAAGTTGCAAAATTATATCTAAGAATTTCGACACTTACACAACTTTACTGAAAAACTTAAAGGTTAAAGCCAGAGATTTTACTATGGAAAATTTAGAAACTGAGGAAATCAAGCAATCAATAATGAAGTTAGAGTTTCAGCACAAAAAAGACAATGCTGAAGCCGACCGACGTTTTAATGAAAGGTTTGACCGAATGCAAATTCAGCTTGATCAGACGCAGGCACATCTCAATCATCTTACCAAATTAGCGGGAATCTCTTTTGAAAAGTTTGCGGACATCGAATCAAGAATGGAAAAGGCGGGTGATGCTTTAAAACCGCAAGCAGAATCGAAATAAAATTTTCAACTTTTCCGATTTTTTCTTTCTCCGCCAGTGATTTTGTGATAATTTCAAAAAATCGAAAAATAGATATTCAAATTCAATCCAAATTAATTTAAAAAAGGAAGTTATGTAAAATGAAGTTTCAGATTAATCGAAGTTTAACCGGTATATTGTTTGTTTTTGTAGTTTTCATCTTCGCTTTTGTGGTGATTTTTAATCCTATGAAGGCACAAGAACTTAATTCAAAGGAATCAGTTTATAAGAAATTTAAGAACAGCGATTCGATCACTGAATTGGTTCGTGATGAAACAAAAGATTTCGTTCGCGTTAAAATTAACAAGATCGAAGACCGTGCGAAAGTTGCCGCGTTAGGCACGATTGTTGAAGATTACGGTTCATTCATAACTCTTGCTAAGAATAAAACGAATAAATTGGCAAATTCCGGTTTGGATATTCAAAATCTGGAAACTTCGATAAATCTTCCCGCCGGAAAGTTTGAACCGCTAGATGCGCCTTCGGAACAGAAGTTTGATCCGAACGTTCAAAGTTTAGAAAATTCGGGGAAAAACTATTATATTGTCCAATTTGCGTCAACTACTAAAGGTGAATGGGTGGAAAGTCTGGAAGAAATCGGGGTTGAAGTTTTGCAATATGTTCCGCATCAAGCCTATTTTGTCTATGCCGATTTCGCGGCGATTTCAAAAGTGGCAAATCATTCGAGAGTTCGTTGGATTGGAAAATTTATTCCCGAAAATAAGATTTCTCCCGAAGTAGAAAATTTTGCCTCCAATGCTAAAGGTGCAACGCGAATGTATGACATCGCTGTCTTTTCGCGGGCGGATTTATTGCAGGCAAGAAATGATGTTTCCAATACGATTGACGGCAAAATTTTAAGTGTGATGAAATTGCCGAATAATTTCTTTAATGTAATTCGCGTTGAAATGTTACCGAATGATGTTCGAAAAGTGGCTGAAATTCCCGATGTAATTCGCATTGATCAATACGAAAAACCGCAAAAGGAAGATGAACGTGCCGCACAAATTGTTGCGGGAAATTATTCAAACACGACGACCTTAAATGTGCCACCGTATAATCCTTTAGCACAATTCGGAGTTGACGGAACGGGCGTAACGGTTGCCGTTTCCGATGATGGTATATCTATTCCGGGAAACGGTGGATTTTACATAACTTCCAATAACACAATTGATGGTCCTTTGCGCGGATCAACTTCCGGTGCAGACGGCGGACACGGACATATTAATGCAAGCATTATCGCCGGCAACACTCCATTCGGAACGCTTGATCCGACAGGTTACAACTATGGAAAAGGTATTGCACCGGGTGCAAATATCATTAATATTCCTTTTTTAAAATCCGGTTATCCGAATGATGATTCTTTGCCGAATAATGATACCGTCAGCATAAATGGTGTAAATGGTGTAAAAGGATTAATAATAAACAACAGTTGGGGAAACGGAACAAATAATAACTCTTATGATTCCTATGCGGCGCAATATGACGGATATGTTCAGGATGCTTCGTCGGGCGCGATGATTGATCCGCTTTGTATTGTATTTTCGGCGGGAAATTCAGGAACGACCGGTTTAACTCGCCCGAAGGTAGCGAAAAATGTTATTGCGGTTGGTAATTCGGAAAATATCAGAACCGAAATCGGCGGTTCAAACGCCAATAATATAGATGATATGCGTGGTTCTTCAAGTCGCGGTCCGGCATTGGATGGAAGAGTAAAGCCTGATATTACGGCACCGGGAAGCTATATTGCAGGTTCGAGAGCCGGAAGCGGTTCGGGTGTCAGCGGACAAATTGATGCGAATCACAGTTATAGTATCGGAACTTCACACGCTGCCCCGCAAGTTGCCGGTGCGGCGGCACTTTTTACACAATATTGGAAAAATACGAACAACGGCAATAATCCGAGTCCGGCTTTAATCAAAGCTGCCATCATCAATACGGCACAGGAAATGAACGGATTGGGAAGTGCAAACGCTATTCCGAACGGCGATGAAGGTTGGGGAAGAATCAATATGAGATTTATGCTCAATACAGGCGTACCGATGAAATATATTGATCAAACAACCGCTTTCTCAAATTCGGGCGAAAATACACAAATCAGCGGTGTGATCGCTGATTCGACAAAACCTGTCAGAGTTTCACTTGTTTGGACGGACGCACCCGGAGTTGCGAATCCGGCTTTGGTTAATAATTTGGACTTAACCGTAACGATCGGAAATAATGTTTATAAAGGAAATGTTTTCTCAAGCGGCGTTTCAACCACTGGTGGAAATTCAGACACATTAAACAATGTCGAAAATGTGTTTTTGCCCGCCGGAATTGCCGCCGGAACAACTTTTTCGATTCAAATTGGTGCAACGGCGATAAACGGAAACGGAATTTTAGGAAACGCCGATTCGACCGATCAGCATTTTTCCATAGTTGCATATAATTTCAGCAACCAAATCTCAAATGTTAAATCGCCGTTTGATTTTGACGGTGATTCAAAAACTGATATTTCCATTTTCCGTCCGACTTCGGGGCAATGGTGGATTCAAAGATCGCAAACTGCCGTAACAAATGTCTTTACCTTTGGAACTTCAAGCGACAAACTCGTTCCGGCTGATTACACCGGCGACGGTAAAACAGATGTCGCTTTCTTTAGACCCGGTTCCGGCGAATGGTTTATTTTACGAAGCGAAGATGCTTCCTTTTATAGTTTTCCGTTCGGCACAGGCACAGACATTCCCGCGCCGGGAGATTTCGACAACGACGGGAAAATTGATCCGGCGGTTTTCCGTCAATCAAACGGAACATGGTATATTTTGCTATCAAGCGGCGGAACGCGCATCGAGCAATTTGGTGTTAATGGAGATTTGCCGGTTGTCGGAGATTACGACGGGGACGGAATTGCCGATAAAGCGATCTTCCGACCTTCAAACGGACAATGGTGGATTTCCAGATCACAAGCCGGATTGATCGTTGCGAGTTTTGGAACAAATACTGACAAAACCGTGCAGGGCGATTACACGGGCGACAGAAAAACTGATATTGCTTTCTTTAGACCGACAACAGGCGAATGGTTTATTTTGCGAAGCGAGAATTCGTCATTTTATTCGTTCCCGTTCGGGATTTCAACCGATACGCCTGTTCCGGGAGATTATGACGGCGACGGACGCTCTGATGCGGGAGTTTTTCGCGGCTCGAATGTAACTTGGTATCTTAACGGTTCTCAATCAGGACAGATTATTCAAAGTTATGGCACATCGGGCGATATTCCGACTCCTAATTCTTTTGTCAGATAACCTTAAAGTTGATTTAAAATTAAAAAACGTCAGAAATTTGAATTTCTGACGTTTTTTCTTTGAACAAAATTAATTTTTGAAAACCAAAATTCTATCGGGCGGAAGACCGACCATACATTCATCACCTATATTTAAGCCGACCAAACGTAAAACTAAGGCTTTTAATATCAAACCGTTGGCATTAAGTTTGACCAAAGTTGTCGCGCCGAGATAATTGATTTCGATGATTTCAGCCTTCAAAAGATTGTCTTCGGGAAATGAAGCACCGAATGAAATAGAAATATGTTCAGGACGAATCGCAAGATTGACGATTTGATTATTTTCATCAGCGGCAATAGGTTCAATTTTGTTTGTATGAACGCGATGTTCGCCGTCGAGAGTGATAAATTCGGGAGTGTCCGAACTGTTTGCCGTCAGCAAACGCGCTTTTATAATATTATTTCGCCCCGTAACTTTAGCAACCACAACGGAATTCGGGTTTTCATAAACATCTTTTGCCGTTCCCGTTTGAATTAGTTGACCGTCGTGAAGAACTGCAACGCGGTCGCAGATTGTAAAAATTTCCTCATAATCATTGGTGGCAAAAATTACGGCAAGATTTTTTTCTTTTATGATTTTTCTCAATTGCGCGGCTTTTTTTTCTCTCAACTGTCTGTCCATAAAACAGAATTGATTATCAAGAAGCAAAATGTCATTGGAGATTTCAAGGGCGGTCTCCAAAGCCAATGCCTGACCTTCGCCATCGGCTAATTGCGAAGGTTTGTTTGTGTTAAAAACTGACTGCCAGAAGGAGTCGTTAGTCAGATTCGGGAAATGAAACCCCCGATCTTTACAGGGTTTTTCGGATAAATCTATTTCGTCCAGAAAAACTGTGCCTTCATCGTGGTTTTCATTTCCGGCGATTGCCCGCAGCAGAGTTGATTTTCCAACGCCGACTACGCCGAAGATTCCGAGTATTTCACCTCTCGTAACTTCAAACGAAACTTCTTTGATAACCCACTTATTATCATATCTTTTTGAAAGATTTTTGATTTTAAGAGTCATAATGTTTAACTGAATCAATGAAACTTTTTTGATAAAAAGACGTGCAAATTAAAAGTATGCTTTTGTCATCCGAATAAGGCAAGTATAATAAAAACTAAATTTTGAGCAAAAGGGAATTATTGATGGCAAAAGAATCTAAAAGTTTGAAGCGCAAACTGATACACGCGGGCGGTTGGACTTTGGCGAGAAGAGTGGCAAAAACATTGCCGGGAGTTGGAACTGCAATGGCAATCGGTTTTGTCGGTTATGACATTAAGAAAAAAGGCGTGGTCAAAGGGATTTTGAATTCGGGACTCGATGCTGTTCCGTTTGTCGGCACGGGAAAAAATATTTTGGAAATGTTCACGGGCGACTTGCTTCCCGATAAAAAAAATTCCAACGGAAATAAATTGCCGAAAAAGGAAGAAAATGATGTCAAAAAATAACAAGTTTATGAATGCCGGATTATGTGCATTAATGATTGTGATTAGCGTTTTTTTGATAAACACAAATGCACAAACAACGCGCCGCACAAATACTTCAAAACCCGTTGCGACACCGACACCCGGCAGAGAAGTTCCCGAAATCATCAGCCGCGCCGATGATTTACTCAATAACAATCAAATAATTGTCCAACCGATTGAAACTCAGCAAGATCAGCCCGAACAATTAGATGATACGGAAAGCCGCATCAAACTGCTGAATAAGCGAGTTAATACTCTCGAATCAACAAAAGAAAATCAATATGACCAAAAGCAAAAACGACTTTTGCTTAATCTCGATATTCTTTCCCGCGCCGAGCAACGTGCGGATACTCTCCGCAAACAACTTTTCGATCTAATCGAACGGGAAAATGACATTCAAACAAAACTCGATCAACTCAGCAATAATTTACGCCCTGAAGCCATTGATCGAAGCGTTTCATTTGCCGGCTCTCTGCGCCCTGAAGAATTGCGGGAACAAAGAAAAAAGAGTCTTGAAATCGAGAAAACCAATCTAACAAACCTTTTGACGGAAATTACCAATAACAAAACCAATCTTCAAGAAAATGTGCGGAAGGCAGATACTTTAGTTGATAAATTGAGATTCAAACTAGAAAAAGATATTGATGACGCATTGGCTGAAGACGAAGATAATTAATTTTTACAATTTTCAAGCAAAAAAGAGCGAGAATTCTCGCTCTTTTTTATTTTTTAACAACTTTCGCGGGAACAACTTTTTCGCAATCTTTAACTGCCGCTAAAATTGCCAGAGTTTGCAGATATTTATCCGTAAAACCCTGTGCTTGCGAAAGTGCGCCTTGAAAATCCTCTTTGCTGATTTGCTCAAAAGTTTTGTTCAAGTCAAATCCAGGAACTTGGTAAGTTGAGAACACGCCGAAACTTTCGCCGACAATTTGTTGGGAAATACTGCTCGTAAAAAGATTCGGATTTTCGAGTTTATTTGCCGTAATGATTGCTTTTGAAAGCGCATCAAGCGAATTAAACCGATCAATTTTTTCAAACATAAAAGCCACGCCGAGCAAAACTTGCGCTTTTTCAATCGTGTCGGGAGCTTTTTCCGCTGTTTTATAAACTTCGGTCAAAATTTCGAGCGATTCAAATTTTGTGAGAGGTTCTTTTAATTTTGCGTCAGCCAAATCGAAATATAAAACGGCGCGATGTTCGATTTGCGGAACTTTATCGGCAAAATTTCGCGCATCAGTCAGGCGTTTTTCTTTGATCGCAATTTTTGCGCTTGTAAAATAAAAGAAATTTACACTTTTTTCGCGCACGGCTTTATCTTTTATTTTATCCAGCCAAGGTTCTAAAGCATCCAATTCTTCTCCTTTTTCAACTTCGATTATGAGTTTAACAATTTGAAAATCAGTCAAAGTTCCTTTTTCATCGGCTTCTTCGAGGGCTTTTATTTTATCTTCAAATGATTTGCTCGATTGTTTTTGAAAATCTTTGCCGAATTCTAGACTTTTTCTCGTATCATCATTTATCAACGAATTTGCATTGACCGAAGCGCGAGCCAATTCACCGCCGAATTCGGGAAAATTTTGACTTATAATAGGAGAAAATTCAGTCAAAGCGACGGAAGCATAACCGGCATCGGAAATTCCCGGATTGTCCGTATTTGGAATATCTTCTGCGGTCAAAGAATTAATTCGACTTAATAAAGCCCGCAAAAATTGTTTTTGAAGATTAATATTCGGAGCAAAGCCGGACGGAACATTACTTCCGGTTGAAAAGCTGTTAATTTGAATTGTCTGTGGTCTGCCGAATGGAAATGCGGAAAGATATAAAAGTTTTTGAACGGAAGTTTGCGAGTTTTTCAAAAGCAGTTCGGAATAAATTCGTTCGGCAAGTGCGGGGTTTTTGGCGGCAATTTGATAAAGCGCGTAATGCCAACTTTGAATCAACGGATAATTAGACAAACGCCGAAAAATTGAAGTCGCCGCCGCCGGATTCGAGTCTAAAAGCGTAAGTGCTAAATTCATACTTTCCGAAATTTCACGTTCTTTGTCGTAAGATTCACGTTTATCTTTTTCTTTGTCTTCATCAAAAGTTTTCAGAACCGCTTCGTTCATCTTTTTTGCTAATTCCGCATCGCGTTTGGAAACGGCGCGAATCACACTAAAACGGTAATCGGGTTCATTTTCAATGAGAAACTTCACTGTCGAAGTGTTTTTTATGCCTTTCTCCTTAAATCTGTCCTGAGCGAGTTTAAACGCTTCGGCAAAGTATTTCCGGGCGGATTCACTGTCTTTTTCCCACAAATAATCGGCAACGCGAATCAAAATATTTATTCGTTTATCGGATTCGGTCGTTGATTTGCTTTCGATTGCCTGTTGCTCGACAAATTGCCTCGCCGTTTGCGCGTCGCATTGTTTGATTTCCTTTTTTTTATCGGTTTGAGCATATGAATTCTGAGTTGCAAAGATCAAAATAAATAAAAAGCATATTTTTTTCATAATATATCTCCGATGATTGGGTTCGATTTCTAATAAAATATCATAATTTAGGTGAAAAAATGGAATAATTTTTATGAGTCAACGGAACGCGAACTTTAGTTCGCCCGTTACTTGCGAACTAAAGTTCGCGTTCCGTCCAAGTAATCACATCTAAAAAAAAATGCAAGTCAATGCAACTACTTTCGTTCCTTGTTACGTCAAAGCGAAAAAAACATTAAAAAATACTCGCGCTGAAAAACCATTGCAATGGAGAAAAATATGAAGTTAATAAAAATACTTAGTTTGTTAAGTCTGGTATATGTCGGGTTGTTTTCGGCAGTTTCGACAAATGCTCAAGGCGTAATTATTCCGATAATTTGCGACTTTCGCCCGTGTCAGCCGCGCCCACGTCCAAATCCGCAACCGATTCCGAACGCGCTTCCGGTGAAATCTATAAAACTTGATACAAAAATCGAAAATCAAGTAGCGACAACTCACGTCGAACAAATTTTTAGAAATGATACGCCTTACACTTTGGAAGGAACTTATTTTTTCCCGATTCCCGACGAGGCTTCAATCGTAGATTTTGCGATTTGGGAAAACGGCAAAAAACTTGTTGGCGAAGTTCGTTCGCGTGAAGAAGCGCGGCGGATTTATGACGAAATCGTGCGTCGCCAAAAAGACCCCGGATTATTGGAATATGCCGGAAAAAATTTATTACAAGTTTCGATTTTTCCGATTCCGCCGAACTCGGACAAGAAACTCGAATTAACATATTCGCAGGTTTTGAAAGCCGATTCGAGAACTGTTGCGTATCGTTATCCGCTCGGAACAGGCAGAAATGTTTGGAGAAATCAAAATCCGCAAATTGAAAATGTTTCGAGAAGAACCGCGCCAAATCAGCAATTCGGCACGATTTCGGGGAAAATTGAAATTATTGGCAAAGAAGCGTTGCGGAACATTTATTCGCCGAGTCATACGGTTGAAACAAATTACGCGGGCGAAAAGAAAGCGACGATTTCATTTGAAACGACGAGCAATGACAGCGATTTTCAACTTTTTTACGGCGTTTCAAACAACGATTTTGGAATGTCGCTCGTAACATACCGCGAACCGGGAAAAGACGGATATTTTCTGCTGATGTTGTCTCCGCGCGACGAAGTTACGGACAGGGAAATCGTCAACAAAGACATTATTTTTGTTCTCGACACATCGGGTTCGATGGCTGATGAAGGAAAGATGGAAAAAGCGCGTTCGGCTTTACTTTTCGGCATCAGAGGTTTGAACGAAGGCGACAGATTTAACGTCATAAATTTTGCGGGCGAAGAACACTTGATGGAAAGCGGTTTGATTAAAGCCGATAAATCGGGAATTGCCAAAGGAGTTGAATTCGTCAATAAACTAAAACCGAACGGCGGAACGAATATCAATGACGCTTTGAAAGCCGCTTTGAAACAGTTCGACAATTCGGACAGAGCGAAAATGCTCGTGTTTTTGACAGACGGTTTGCCGACGGTCGGCGAGTCTGATGTTGATAAAATTGTCGAAAACGCGAAAGCCGTAAAAGTTGAGAACTTGCGAATGTTTCCGTTCGGTGTCGGCTATGATGTCAACACGAAATTACTTGATAAATTAGCGACGGCAAACGCCGGTTTAGCTGAATATGTCGAACCGAAAGAGAATCTGGAAATCAAAGTTTCAAACTTTTTCACCCGCGTAAATTCGCCGGTTTTAACCGATTTGAATATTGATTTCGGAAGTGTCAAAACCGATCTGATGTATCCGCGCCAATTGACCGATGTGTTCAAAGGAACGCAGGTCGTAATGCTCGGACGTTATACAAACGATAATGATTTGAATAATATAACGATCAAACTTTCAGGGAAAACGGGCAAAGAAAATCGCACATTTAATTATTTCAATCTTGATTTTCCAAAACGTGCAACGGAAAACAATTTTCTGCCAAGACTCTGGGCTTCGCGCCGCGTCGGTTGGCTGGTCGAACAGATTCGCAACAACGGTGAAAACAAAGAATTAAAAGATGAAATCGTCGAATTAGGCACAAAATACGGCATCGTTACGCCTTATACTTCTTATTTGGCAACAGACGGAAGTATTCAAAATTTGCCGTTAAACGGCAGATCGGTTGATGACCCTAGAAATACGACACCTTCAGGTGCGCTTTTCGGTGGATCAATGAGGAAAGAATCCGGTAAAGATGCGGTGAAAATGAGCCGTCAGCAAAATTCTATGCAGTCAAATACAACGGCGAATTCCGAAAGCAAAACCGACGATGAAGCAGTTCAAATTTATGTTCAAAATTCGGTCAGCAATCAATTTGTCGGAAATAAGAATTTTTACAATTCAAACGGAAATTGGATTGATACGGATTACAAAAAAGATGCAAAATTGCCGGAAGTTAAACTTGAATTCGGAAGCAACGAATATTTCGATTTAATCACTAAAGAAACAGAGTTAGCGCAGTATTTCGCGCTTGGTGAACAGGTCGTCGTTGTTTGGAAAGGAAAAGTTTATCGAATTATTAAATCCTAAAATCTTTGCAAACCATTTAATTCTTCCCGTCGTAAGAGGTGACATTTACCCGAATAAAGTTTATTTTATTCGGGTAAATTCACTTTTTTTTATTAAAATTTCGGAGGTCAATAAGTGTTTAATTTCAAAAAATTAGTGTTTTTCTGTTTAATTTCGCTCTTTTCGATTCAAATTTCCTTTGCCCAAGAAGGTTGGTCGGTAGTAAAAACAGGCGATAAAGATGATTATACCACCGTATTTTTTACCGATTCAAAACGCGGATTTGTTGCCGGCGATAACGGTCATTTTATTTATACGATGGACGGCGGCAAAAAATGGCAAAAGCAATTTGTTTATACCGAAGAAAATATCAACGAAATCTATTTTCGCAATGATAATGACGGTTATGTGGTTGCCGGGAAAAAATTATTTATCACAAAAGACGGCGGAAGAAGTTGGAAGGAAGAAAATATTTATAATACCGCCGATTTTACAAAGGGAACGCCTGTTTTTTTGAGCGTCAAGTTTGCCGATAAAAATCGCGGAATAATCGTCGGTTCGGTATTGAATAAAAGTGAAAGAGTCGTTGATTCGCTGGTAATGCGAACCGATGACGGCGGAAAATCCTGGGCGCGGATAATTGTTCCGTTCAAAAATGAACTTTATCATCTGGATTTTGCCAATAGTTCGAGAGGCTGGATTGTCGGCGATTTGGGAATGGTAATGATTACAAATGACGGCGGAATGAATTGGCAGGTTCAAAAGTCTGGAACAAACAAAGCCCTTTATAATATTGATTTTCGGGATGTAAATGACGGTTTTGCAGTTGGCGACGGCGGAACGATTTTGCGAACCGAAAACGGCGGAACTGATTGGGAAGTCGTTAAAACGAGTTTCCTCAACACTTTTTTAAGAGTTGATTTTGCCAGCGATAAAGAAGGTTGGATAGTCGGGCATAAAGGCTCGGTTCTACGGACTTCTGACAAAGGTAAAACGTGGATTAAACAAGAAAGTAAAACGGAAAAATCCCTATACGGGCTTTATATGACCAAAAAATACGGTTGGGCGGTCGGCGCAAACGGAACCATTCTGAAATACGATAAATAATCTTAATACTACCTTAAAGCAAACACCGTTAGCGAAGCACGGTGTTTTTGCCGTTTTGAGACAGGACTCAGAGCAAAAACAAACATCATAAAACCTTTATTGAACTACTTACGAATAAAAATCAGTAGCAAAATTGATTGAAGTTTTTGCTGCTGATTTTGCATATATTTGCATAATTAAAGAATTGAAGTAACAATTATATGCATCAGGACAACAATTTGAGGTTATGAATTTGCTTTAGAATAACTTTATTGACAACAAGATCAGAAACAATCAAAAGAATAACTTTGAACTATTTGGGAAAAGATATTTTTGAAAAACAGTGAATAGTTTAAAGTTGATAATTGATAGTTGAAATGCCCCTGAACACAATTTGTTAATACAGATAAAAGTCAGCCGGTTTCATTTATTTTACAATTGAAAAATATCTCAAGTCATTGAAGTATTATGGGTAACAAAATATGAAAAAAATTCTAGCCGTAGATAATAATAATAATAATTTATACTTTCTCAAAACTCTCTTAGAAGCCAACAATTATCAAGTTTTTCTGGCAAACGAAGGAACTCAAGCTCTAGAAATTTTGAGCGCGGAAATCATTGATCTGATTATTTCAGATATTCTTATGCCGGTAATGGACGGCTTTTTGCTATGCCACGAATGTCAAAGGAACGATGCCTATAAAAATATTCCTTTTGTGTTTTGCACCGCAACTTATACAGACAAAATGGATGAGGAACTGGCTCAAAAATTAGGCGCAGCCCGATTTATAAGAAAACCTGTGGAAGCGGACGAATTATTAAAAATAATAGATAATATTATTAAAGAAAATAAAACAATCAAATATAGTGACTCTGATTTTAAACTTGATGAAGAAGAAATTCTTAAACTTTACAGTGAAAGTTTGATTAATAAGTTAGAAGAAAAAAACATCGCACTTACCAGAGAAATTGCTGAAAGTAAGAAAATCGAAAATGCGTTGAGTTTAAGCGAAAAGAGCTTTAAAGCCATTTTTGAACAAGCCGCCATCGGTGTTGCTCAGGTTAATTCCAATACTTATGAATTTATTAGAGTTAATCAAAAGTTCTGCGAAATTACCGGCTATACAGCCGAAGAACTTAGACAACTCACGTTTGAAGAAATTACTCATCCTGATGATCTTGAATCAGACATTCAAAATATGGATCGCCTGAAAATAGGAGAAATTCGTGAATTTTCATGCGAAAAAAGGTATTTCCGAAAAAATGATGAAATTGTGTGGGTAAAACTAACAGTTTCACCGATGTGGAATCCCGGAGAAAAACCGACAACTCATATTTCAACAATTCATAATATTACATCTCAAAAACTGGCGGAACAAGAATTAAGGGAAAGTGAAAAGCATCTTCGCACGGTGTTGGAAAATGAACCGGAATGCGTAAAAATACTCGGATTGTATGGCGAAGTACTGGAAATGAATCCAGCCGGACTCGCTATGATCGAAGCCGATTCTTTCGAACAAATTCGCGGCAAACAAGTTTTACAGATCGTTGCTCCCGAATTTCGTGCCGCTTTTGCTAACTTAACAAAAAATGTACTAAACGGCGCAACCGAATCTTTAGAGTTTAGGATTATCGGAATAAAAGGCACAGAACGATGGCTTGATACCAAAGCCGCGCCACTTCGAAATGAATCAGGTAAGGTAATTTCACTGTTGGGTGTAACTCGGGACATAACGGAACGAAAAATTTCGCAAGAAGAAATCGGGTTTCAAACTCATTTGCTAAATACCGTAAAACAAGCAGTAATTGCCACAGACACGAATGGAAAAATTGTTTTTTGGAATCGGTTTGCCGAAACGCTCTATGGTTGGTCGGTCGAAGAAGCCGTTGGACAAGAAATCTTTAAGTTAGTCGCCCCGGAATTGTCAGACAAATTGACAAAAAAAATCGAAGCTAGTTTGAGCCGTGGAATAAGTTGGGAAGGCGAATACTCTGTGCTGAACAAATCGGGTAAAAGATTTCCTGTTCAAGTATCAAACTCACCGATCAAAGATAAAAATGGAGATTTGATCGGTTTTGTCGGGATTGCTTTTGACATCACCGAGCGCAAGAATGCGGAAAAGGCTCTGCAACAATCGGAAGAAAGACTCAGAATATTGTTCGATCAAATGATTGACGGATATTATTATTCGACAAACGATGGGAAACTGCTGGAAATTAACCCGGCAATGGTTAAAATGTTCGGTTATTCAAGCAAAGATGAAATGCTCAGAGTGGACATTACAAAAGATCTTTATTTTAAACCCGAAGACAGACAAAGTTATGGTTTGCAGAAAAGAGTAGAAAGAACTGAAATTTATCCGATGCGTCGTAAGAACGGTTCTATAATGTGGGTTGAAGATAACGGACGTTATATTTATGACGATAAGGGAATTCTCCGCTTTCACGAGGGAGTTCTACGTGATGTAACGGAACGCAGACTGGCAGAAGAAAAACTTCAAGAAATCAATGAACGATTAGAGCTTTCTCAACAAGTTGCCAAAATAGGAAGTTTTGAATGGGACATTCAAAAAGACCAAGTTTACTGGTCACCGGTGATGGAAAGTTTATATGGATTGGAACGAGGTGAATTTTCTGGAAATTATCAAGGTTGGAAAGATCGCGTTCATCCTGATGATTTAGCCGAATTAAATGAAAATGAATTAAAATCTTTTGAAACCGGCGAATACTTTGTCGAATTCCGCATCATTTTGCCGGACGAAAGGTATCTTTGGATTCAGTCAAGGGCAAAGGTATTTTATGATGACGACAAAAATCCAATTCGAATGGTTGGCGTTAATATGGACGTAACCGAAAGAAAGGAGTCCGAAAAAGCTATTGCCGATGCGAATGTGCGGGCAATCAGGGAATATGAAAATCTGCTTGATATACTTAGTGAACTTGCAAAAACCGTCGGAGCGGCACGCGAAATAAATTCCATATTTAACGCAGTTCTCAAATTTACTTCCGAATCCGTTCCCTGCGCGTTTTTGGCTATTTCGATAAATAAAGATCAAGATATTCAAAAACCGATATATTTTTGGTTTGACAACCAAGAAAAGCATTTTTCCGAACTGAATAATTCTCCTGTTTCGGATGTATTTATTAAGAAAGCTATATTGACGGGTGAGATTGTTGTTTCAAATGATCTGTTACGATTCTACGATTCTTCACAGTTAAATAACTTAGAGGATTCTGAAAAAACTCTCCAAACCTTCAAATCCGCACTAATTGTTCCGATGAAAATTAAGGGAGACGTGATCGGAGTAATTGAAGTTAAATGTTATGAAGCGGACGCTTATTCAAACGAACATTGCACGGCAATGCGAATGGCGGCAAATGTAGTAGCGAATGCGATTGAAAATGTGCGTCTTCTCGAACTTGAACAGAAGCGTGAAGAACAACTTCTAAGATCGCAAAAACTGGAATCGGTCGGCAGATTAGCCGGTGGAATAGCCCACGATTTTAATAATATGCTGACAGCAATCAATGGCTATAGCGAACTGACACTTAATAGTTTGAAAAATGATGATCCGATTCGGAAGAACATTTTGGAAATCAAAAAAGCCGCTGAGCGTTCAGCCGAACTTACACATCAGCTTCTTGCCTTTAGCCGCCAACAGGTCATGCAGCTCAAGGTTTTAAATCTTAACGATATAATTTCCGATACATTAATGATGCTTGAACGATTGATCGGCGAGGATTTAAATCTCGATACTATTTTAGATGCTGATTTAGGTTTGATTAAAGCCGAACAGGGACAAGTCTCACAGGTGATTATTAACCTTGCGGTAAATGCCCGGGATGCAATGCCGAACGGCGGATTACTGGAAATTAAAACATCGAATGCTTATGTCAATAAAGATTTTGCCAAAAGCCACGCTATTACATCACCGGGTTCGTATGTTTTATTAACTGTCCGTGATACCGGAACCGGGATGGATAAAGAAACTCTTAAAAATATTTTTGAACCTTTTTTTACGACAAAAGTGGTCGGGAAAGGAACAGGACTC